>NZ_JBFUJP010000065.1:0-28374 GCF_056401315.1 Rhodococcus sp. P4_F5
CCCACCCAGCGCACGGCCCGCGTGTCCGCCTCGGTGGGGTTCGGCCTGCAGGGCTTCTTCCTGGCGGTCCTGCTCACCCAGCTCCCCCAGTTCAAGGACAAGTACGGCTTCGACGACACCACCATCGCCCTGGTCGTGGTGATGGCCTCGGTGATCGCGGGCGGCGGCAGCGTGCTCGCCGAGTACGTCGCGACCCGCACCAGCAGCAAGACCACCCTGCGCGCCGGACTCGCCGTGATCGCCGCGGCCGGGCTGGGCATCGCGCTCTCGCCCAGCACCGTCCCGTTCTTCGTCGGGTTCGCGGTGTACGGGATCGGCCTCGGCATGGTCGACGCGGCCACCAACATGCAGGCGGTCGCCATCCAGCGGTGCTACGGCCGCTCGATCCTCTCGTCCTTCCACGCCGTCTGGAGCGTCGGCGCGATCACCGGGGCGCTGTTCGTCTCGCTGTGCGAGGCACTCGACGTCAGCCTGCTGGTGTCGATCGCGCTGGCCAGCCTCGTCGTCGCCGGAGCCACCGCCGCGCTCGGACCCCGACTGCTCGTCACCGGATCCGAGGTCGAGGTCGAGGCGAGCAGTACGCCGCTGGTCATCCCGTGGCGCCCGTTCCTCGCGCTCGGCACCGCGATGGCCCTGTTCTTCGCCATCGACTTCAGCGTCGGGAACTGGTCGGCGCTCTACCTCAAGGACCTGCTGCTCTCGAGTTCGAGCACCGCGGCCCTGGCCGTCGCCGCCTACCAGGGCGCGGGGCTGATCTCCCGGTTCACCGGCGACCACTGGGTGCGTCGCCACGGCGAGATCGCCGTCGTGCGGGTGGGCGCCACCATCGCCGCCCTCGGCCTGGTCATCGTGGTGTTCGCGCACAGCCCGGCCGTCGCCATCGTCGGCTTCCTCGTCGTCGGACTCGGCGCCCCCGTCATCGCGCCGCTGTGCTTCAGTGCCGCCGGCAGGCTGGCACCGCCGGAGCAGACGGACGCGGTCATCGCGCGCCTGAACCTGTTCAACTACGCGGGCACGATCATCGGCGGCGGCGTCGTCGGCGGCATCGCGGCCATGACGGATCTGCGAGTCGGTTTCGCGGTTCCGCTGGTGTTCGCCGTCGCGCTGATCTTCCTGGCGCCGGCCTTCCACCCGCACCGCGCGACGACAGAACCGAGCCAGCCCGACCGCGTCGGCTAGTCATTCCCCGGTAGTGGTTGACTAGGGCCATGCCAAACTGGGGATGGCTGATTGCCGTACTGATACTGGTGGACATCGCGGTGCTGACCGCGTGGTTGGTCGGCCGGCGCAGGCCGCGCAGCGGCGCCCGCACACCCGCCGCGTGGGTCGAGGGACTCGACCACGAGACCCGCGACCGGATCGAACGTCTGGTCGCCGACCACAAGCGCATGCACGCGATCCGAGTCCTGCAGGAACGCACCGGGCTCGGGCTCTCCGACGCCAAGGCGGCGATCGACGCCATCGTCCGCGGCGAGTGGATCCCCACCGCCGGACCCGACGCGGTCCCCCCGACACCCGGCACTCGCACCGGCAAGTGGTCGGACCTCGAGCCCGCCCTGCGCACCCTCAAGGACGAGGGCAAGGCCGCCAAGGCGATCGCGATCCTGCGGGACACCACCGGGATGAGCCTGCAGGAGGCCAAGCAGGCGGTGGACCGGCTGTGAGCCTCACCGTCACCCGGGCGACCGCCGCGGACGCTCCCGGCCTGGCATCCGTTGCCGCCGCGACCTTCCCGCTCGCCTGCCCTCCCGGTGTCACCGAGTCCGACATCGAGGCCTTCCTCGCCGACGTGCTGTCCGCGCAGCGGTTCGCCGAGTACGTCGAGGCGCCGGAGCGGACCGTGCTCAAGGCCGTCGACGCGGACGGCCTGGCCGGGTACGCGATGCTGGTGGACGGCCTGCCCGAGGACGACGACGTCCGCGCGGTGGTGTCCGTGCTGCCGACCGTCGAGATCAGCAAGCTGTACGTGCTGCCGAACCGGCACGGCGGCGACGTCTCGCACCGGCTGATGGCGACCGCCCTCGACCATGCCCGGACCGCGGGGGCGGCCGGGGTGTGGCTGGGCGTCAACCAGGAGAACCTGCGCGCCCAGCGGTTCTATGCGAAGTCCGGTTTCGAACGGGTCGGGACCAAGCGGTTCCGGGTCGGCGACCAACTGCACGAGGACTTCGTGATGCAGCGCCGCCTGGACGACTGACGGCGCCGTCCCTGGAAGAGCACCCCGGCAACAAGACAGCTCCGGCACCAGAACTTCGATTCTGGTGCCGGAGCGCTCGTGTGTACCGGACGGACTAGGCCGCGACCTCGAAACGCGAGAGCGCGAGCAGCCGGGAGGTGGCGCGCAGGTACTTCTTGCGGTAGCCGCCGGCCAGCATCTCCGGAGTGAAGATCTCGTCGAGCTTGGCGCCGGACACCGTGACCGGGATGTTGGCGTCGTACAGCCGGTCCGCGAGGACCACCAGGCGCAGGGCCACCGACTGGTCGGTGGCGGCATGCACGCCGCTCACGAACACCGCGGGCACGTCCGCGATCAGCTTGTTGTAGCGCGACGGGTGCAGCGTGCTCAGGTGCGCGCACAGCTCGTCGAAGTTGTCCAGGGTGGCACCGGGGATCTCCTCGGCCCGCTCGACGAGCGACTCCTCCGAGATGGGCTCCGGTGCGGGCGGCAGGTCGCGGTGCCGGTAGTCGGGGCCGTCGACGCGGATGGTCTCGAAGATCGACCCGAGCTTCTTGATCTCGCGCAGGAAGTCCTGCGCGGCGAAGCGGCCCTCGCCGAGCTGGCCGGGCAGGGTGTTGGACGTCGCCACGATGGACACGCCGCGCGCCGACAGCTCGGTGAGCAGACGCGAGACGAGCATGGTGTCGCCCGGATCGTCGAGCTCGAACTCGTCGATGCACAGCACGCTGTGACCGGACAGCTGCTCGACGGCGTTGTTGAAGCCGAGCGCGCCGACCACGTGGGTGAGCTCGACGAACGTGCCGAACGCCTTGGGGCTGGGCACACTGTGGAAGATCGACGCCAGCAGGTGGGTCTTGCCGACACCGAAGCCGCCGTCGAGGTACAGGCCGGCGCCGCTGGCCTGGGCCTTCTTGCCGAACAGTCCGCGACGGCCGCCGGTGCGGATCTTCGCGACCTTGCCGGCGAACTCCTCGGCCTTGCGGACCGCGGCGGCCTGGCTCGGCTCGTCGGGATCGGGAATGTAGGAGCCGAAGCTCACGTCGTTGAACATCGCAGGCGGGACCATTTGCGCGATCAACTGGTCGGCGAGGACCACCGGACTGCGATCAACAAGACGTTCGGGCATGCAGCAAGCGTATCGACGTGCTGTTATCTCTCCTATGCACCACCTCGATAATGGGACCTACTTCACACCGCTCGACGACGACGCGCTCCGCGACCTGTACCGCGGTCCGGCCGACCTCGAGACGCCCTGGGTCCGGTCGAACTTCGTCGCCAGCATCGACGGTGCGGTGTCCGCGGACGGCACCTCCGGCGGGCTGGGCACACCCGCGGACCGGCGCCTGTTCACCATCCTGCGCGAGCTGGCGGACGTGGTCCTCGTCGGCGCGGGAACCGTCCGCGCGGAGAACTACGGCGGGGCCCGCACCGGCGACGACGCCCGGACCCGGCGCCGCGGCCGCGGGCAGTCCGACACCCCGCCGATCGCGGTGGTCACCGCCGGCGCCAACCTCGACCCCGGCTCGCGGCTGCTGACCGACACCGTCGTCGCGCCGCTGATCCTCACCTGCGCCGCCGCCCCGGCCGCCCGCAAGGACGCGCTCGCCGCGGCGGGCGCCCGGGTGTTCGAGATCGGGGACGACGCCGTACCCAGTCGGGCGATCCTCGACACGCTCGGCGGCCTGGGCCTGCACCGGGTGCTGTGCGAGGGCGGGCCGGCACTGTTCGGTCAGTTGCTCGGCGACGACGCCGTCGACGAGTTGTGCCTGACCACCTCCCCGATGCTCGTCGCGGGCGCGGCGGGCCGCATCGCGACCTCGCCGCGGGCGGTCGCCACCCCGATGCGACGGGCCCACCTGCTCGGCGACGACGACGGCACCGTGCTGACCCGATGGGTGCGCGAGCGGCCCCGCTGATCGACCTGGCAGGCTGTCGGGCATGCGCCGAACTGGTCTGCTCGCATTGGTTCTCGCGTTCTGCTGCGCGTGCGGGGCCGGACCGAGCGTGCGGCCCGACGTGGCCGTGGTCGAGCACCACGTCGACGCGACCACCACGTCCGCCGAGCCCGTCGACGCCCCCGCGGAGCTGCAGCCACCCGTGCACGACCTCAGCTGGGAGGACTGCACCCGCACCACCCTCGACACGCTCGGGCTCGGCGCCGGACCGGTCGGACTGGTCCTGGACTGCGCCCAGCTGCCCGCGCCGATCGACCCGACCGGGGACATCCCCGGCACCTTCCTGCTCGGCGCCATGCGGGCCCGGCTCCCCCAGACGCCCACGGACGTCGCCCCGCTGGTGCTGACCTCGGGCGCCGAGCGGTCCTCGACCGGCACGCTGGCCGCCCTGGCGGCGGGGCCGATCGGGACGCTGCTCTCGTCCCGGCCGGTGGTGGCCGTCGACCGCCGCGGGATCGGATCGTCCACCCTGATCGAGTGCATCACCCCGGCGCTGCGTCGCGAGATGGTCGACCTGGGCCAGTTCTCCACGCCCGCCGCCGGTGGCGACTCCGCGGACGTCGTGATGGCGCTCGGCCGGGACGCGACCACCGAGTGCACCGACTTCCTGCAGCCGCAGGAGATGGCCTTCGACGCCGCCCACTCCGCCGACGACCTCGAGCAGCTACGCACGCTGTGGGGCGTCGACCGGCTCGCGCTGCTCACCACCGGCACGGGCGCCGACGTCGGGCTGGCCTACGCCGACCAGCACCCCGACGCCGTGGGCCGGCTGGTCCTGGACTCCCCCGGCGCCGTGCGCACCGACGCCGTCACCGCGACGCAGGGCGTGCTGGCGGGCCGGGAGGCGGCCCTGTCCGCCTTCGCCCGCCAGTGCGCCGCGCTGGCGTGCGCGCTCGGCCCCGACCCGCACGCCGCGGTCGTCGACCTGACCCGCCGCGCCGCCGCCGGCGAACTCGGGCCGGTCTCCTCGAACGCGCTGCTGACCGCGCTGCGCGAGTTCCTCGGGTCGCCGCGCGGCGACCAGCAGTCGCGGATCCGGGAGTTCGCAGACATCCTCGCCGCCGCCGGGACCGGCGACACCGCGGGCCTGGAACGGGTGGTGGACGACGCGATCGCCGCGACCGACTCCGACGGCCAGTTCGTGGCGCGCTGCTCGGACGGCACCGGGTGGCCGACCCCCGGCCGGGCCCGAGAGCTGCGGCGTAGCTGGGGYGAGCAGTTCCCGGTGTTCGGCGCCGACGCCGCCCTCGCGCTGCTGCTGTGCGCGTCGTGGCCGACGACCCCACCGCCGCAGATGCCCGCGACCCTCGACCTCGGCGTGCTCACCCTCGCCGGCGCCGCGGACCCGGTGGCCGGAAATGCCGGTGTCAACACGGTGACCGGTGCCGTGGCCGCCGCGGGAGCGCGCACCTCGACGCGCGCGTGGCTGGGCAGTGGGCACTCGGTGACCCCGCACTCGCAGTGCGGTCAGGCGGCCGTCGTCGGGTACGTCGACGACGGAGTCCTGCCGCCGGACGGCGGCGCCTGCCCCGGCTGAGCTGGGAGTGTCCCGACCGAGCGGACACCTCGCCGGTGTACCGTGCCACGGTGTTCCTTCAACGCCTTGAACCCCGCACCGGACGCACGACCGCCGAGGTCGTGAAGTTCGCGTTGTGGCCGCTCGCCATCATGACCGTGCTGCACCGGGTGCTGGTCAAGGCCGTGAACGGGTTCCGAACCGACGACTTCGCGCCCGTCTACCGGGCCGCGCTCGCCTTCCTCAACGGCGAACCGGTCTACATCGCGAACTTCGACACGGTGGACCCGCACTACCTGTACGCGCCGAGCGGCACGCTGCTGCTCTCCCCGATCGCGTACATCGAGCCGGAACTCTCGCGCTGGCTGTTCATCGGCGCCAACGCGGCCGCCGTGATCGTCGCCGGCTGGCTGCTGCTCGAGATGTTCGACCTGACCGTCTCCTCGGTCGCCGCGCCGATCCTGCTGCTGGGCATGTTCGCCAGCGAGACCGTCACCAACACGCTGGTGTTCACCAACGTCAACGGGCTCGTCCTGCTCGGCGAGGTCGCGTTCCTCTACCTGCTGCTCCGACGCAAGGACGCCTGGGCCGGCGTGGCCATCGGACTGACGCTCGCGGTGAARCCGATCCTGGCGCCGCTGCTGCTGCTGCCGCTGGTGTCGCGGCAGTGGCGGGTGTTCGTCACCGCCGTCGGAATCCCGCTGATCCTCACCGCCGTCGCCTGGCCGCTGGCCGCGGACCCGATGGAGTTCATCCACCACACGGTGCCGTACCTGGCGGAGTCGCGCGACTACTTCAACAGCGCCATCGTCGGCAACGGCGCCTACTACGGCCTGCCGCCCGCCCTGATCCTGCTGCTGCGGGCGCTGTTCGCGGTCGTCGTGGCGGTCTCGCTGTGGCTGCTCTACCGCTACTACCGCGAGGACCGGCTGTTCTTCTTCACCACCGCGACCGGGGTGCTGATGGCGGGCTCGTTCCTGCTCGGCTCGCTGGGCCAGATGTACTACTCGATGATGCTGTTCCCGCTGCTGATGAGCGTGGTGCTGCGGAACTCGGTGATGCGGAACTGGCCGGCCTGGCTGGCGGTGTACGGGTTCATGTCCTACGACAGCTGGCTGTCGCTTCGCTTCCCCGCCGCCGGCCGCGCCGCCGAGTACATGAAGACCACCCTCGGCTGGAGCCTGCTGCTGCTGGTGATCTGCGGCGTCCTCGTCGCCCGGTACCTGACCGCGAAGCGGGAGGGCCGCCTCGCCGACGGCATCGACCCCGCCTCCCTGACGCCGGAGCCCGAGAAGGTCGCCGTCGGCTGAGGGTCGCCGCGTGCGGGGGCACGGGTTAGCGTGGGGACATGAGTTCCGCAGCCGACCCCGCCCCCCGCGCCCCGCTCACCGACGCCCTCCAGGTCACCGAGGAACAGTGGCGCGAGCGCCTCACCCCGGAGGAGTTCGCGGTACTGCGTCAGGCCGGCACCGAACGCCCGAACGTCGGCGAGTACACCGACACCACCACCGCCGGCGAGTACCACTGCCGGGCCTGCGACGCCCTGCTGTTCACCTCCGCCGAGAAGTTTCCGTCCCACTGCGGCTGGCCGTCGTTCTTCGACCCGGCGGACTCCGACGCGGTGGTCCTGCGTGAGGACGTCTCGCTCGGCATGCGCCGCGTCGAGGTGCTGTGCGCGAACTGCCACAGCCACCTCGGCCACGTCTTCGAGGGCGAGGGGTACCCGACGCCCACCGACCAGCGCTACTGCATCAACAGCATCTCGCTGCGCCTGACGCCGAAGGACTGAGCCCGCACGAACAGCGGTCGGCGCAATCAGCTGGTGGGCGCGGGCGCGGGTGTCGACGCGGGCGCGGCGGCCGGCGGGAACATCGCGTCGACGATCGTCTTCGCGATGCCGCTGGCCGGGTCCTGCCCGTTCGCGGCGGGGGCGAGGTTGGCCCAGACCACCAGCGTCACCCCACTTTCGGGGTCGCTGCCCATGAACGAGTTGTAGCCGGGCAGCTCCCCCGTGTGCCCGTACAGGGGACCCATCTTCGCCATGGCCAGTCCGTACTCCGGTCCGCCCGGCTTGGTCGGGTCGGCCGGCTGGAAGCTGGCCATCCGCACGGCCTGCATCTCGGCGTCGAGCGCCTTGCCGTCGGCCAGGGCCTCCACCCAGGTCGCCAGGTCGTTTGCGGTGGCGATGCCCGCGCCGGCCGACCAGGCCCAGGACGGGTTGTCGTCAGTGACGTCGTTGGGCGCGAGGGTGCCGGCCTTCGCCTCCGCCTGCATCTCCGCGGGGAGGGCGGGATCGGTCATGGTCTGCACGTTGGTCCCGTACATGTACCCGTGCGAGTTCGGTGCGGGCAGCGCGTTGGTGTCGGGGAAGAGTGTGTTGGCCAGTCCGAGCGGGCCGAACAGTCGCTGCTCGAACACCTCCTGGAGCGGCTTGCCGTCGAGCTGCTCGGCAATCAGCCCCAGCAGCACGAAATTGGTGTTCGAGTAGTGGTAGCCCTGGCCCGGCGGGAAGTACGGCGGATGCGCGAACGCCAACGCCAGCAACTGGTCCGGGGTCCATTCCTTCTGCGGGTCCTGGTCGAGGGCCTCGTTCAGCTCCAGCGTCTCGCTGTAGTTGAACAGCCCGCTGCGCATGTTCAGCAGCTGCTCGATCGTGATGCCGTCGCCGCCGGGGACGTCCGGCCGGTACTTCGAGACCGGGTCGGCGAGCGCGATCTTGCCCTCCTGCACCTGCTGCAGGATCACCGTTCCGGTCCAGGTCTTGGTGTTGGACCCGACCCGGACGTGGTCGTCGAGGCTGACGGGCGCGCCGCCGCCGCGTTCGGTGGTGCCGTAGGTGACCGTCTGGTCTCCGGTCGGGGTGCGCAGCAGCACCACCACCCCGGGGAGCATCAGCTCCTTGGCCGTGGACTCGACGATGGACTGCAGGTCCCCGTTTCCAATCGGCAACATCCCGGTCGACGACGCCGCGGCGCTGGTGCCGGAGGCGGCCGTCGAGGAACCGGCGGCGCCGGACCCCTCGTCGGAGTTTGACGAACAGGCCCCGACCGCCAGCGTCACCGCCGCCGCGAGAGCGGCCGCTCGCAGGTACCGATGGCGGCGCCGGTGCGCCCCGAACGTGCGTGCCGAGCCGAGCATTGCTGCCGTGGTGTCCGCCGAACGGTCCATGCTCAGTCAAGGTACGCCGCATACGCGCTGGTCGGGCGCGAAAGGAAGGACTTACCGGGGTTGCACCCTCGGCGGGTCGAAGGCGCGCACCGGCGGAAGCTCGCCGTCGAACCGCTCGACCTGCACCAGGACGTGCTGGCCGGTGCACCCGTGCGCGAGCTTGGAACTGCCGACGTCCGGGGTGAGCACGTTCGGGTTGCCGTGCACGCACATCGAGTCCGGATCGGCCGGATCGAGGGGGTCGAACCAGGCGCCGGTGGACAGTTGCACGACCTCGGCCCGGACCCCGTCGTCGAGCACCGCACCGGCCAGGCACGCGCCGCGGTCGTTGAACACCCGCACCACGTCGCCGTCGGCGATCCCCCGTGCCGCGGCATCGGCGGGGTGCAGCCGGATCGGCTCACGGCCGCGCACCTTCGAGGCCTGACTGACCGGGCCGTGGTCGAGTTGGCCGTGCAGCCGGGCCCGCGGCTGGTTCGCGATCAGATGCAGCGGAAAGCGTTGCGCGCGTTCACCGCCGAGCCACTCCTCGGGTTCGTACCAGGTGGGGTGGCCGGCGCAGTCGTCGTACCCGAAGCCGTCGACATCGGCGGAGAAGATCTCGATCCGTCCGCTCGGGGTGGTGAGCGGGTGGCGCACCGGATCGGCGCGGAAGTCCTCGAACAGGATCAGGTTGTCCTCGGTGCGCATCCGCACGTGGCCCTCGCGCCAGAAGGTGCGGAAGTCCGGCGCCGGTCCCCCGTCCCGTCGCACGTACTCGCGCCACTGCCCGTACAGGTGCTCGAGCCACTGCTGCGCGGTGCGTCCCTCGGTGAACTCCGCTGCCACACCGAGCTTCTCGGCCAGCGCCGCGAAGGTGGCGTAGTCGTCGCGGGATTGCGCGTGGGCGGGCACCGCCGCGTGCATCGCCACCAGCAGTGGGTCGTTGCGGGTGCAGGTGATGTCGTTGCGCTCGAGCGACGTGGTCGACGGCACCACGATGTCGGCGAGGCGCGCCATCGGCGTCCAGTACGGGTCGTGCACCACCACGGTGTCCGGTCGGCCCAGCGCCCGCCGCAGCCGGTTCAGGTCCTGGTGGTGGTGGAACGGATTCCCGCCGGCCCAGTACACCAACCGGATGTCCGGGTACGTCAGCCGATGGCCGTCGTAGTCGAACTCCTCCCCCGGGTGCAGCAGCATGTCCGAGACCGCGGCGACCGGGATGTACGCCTTGACCGGGTTGTTGCCCTGCGGCAGCGTCGGCAGCGGGTACGGCACCGGCGCCAGCCCGGGCTCGTTCATCGAACCGTAGCCGTGGCCGAAACCGCCTCCGGGGAGACCGATCTGGCCGAGCATCGCGGCCAGGGTGACGCCCATCCACGGCGCCTGCTCGCCGTGGCGCACCCGCTGCAGCGACCACGTCACCGTCACCATGGTCCGGCCGGCGGCCATCCGCCGGGCCAACCCGACCAGGTCCGCGGCGGCGATCCCGCACCGGTCCGACGCCCACTGCGGGGTCTTCGGGACGCCGTCGGCGCGGCCGAGCAGGTAGTCCTCGAACCGCTCGTAGCCGACGCAGTGGGTGGCCAGGAACTCCTTGTCGTGCAACCCCTCCGAGGCCAGCACGTGGGCCAGACCGAGCATCAGCGCGACGTCGGAGCCGGGGCGCGGCGCCAGCCAGGTGCACTCGCCGTGCAGGTCGTCGCGCAGCGGGGAGATCGACACCACGGCGCCGCCGCGGTCGCGGAACCGGTCCAGCGCACCGCGGGTCGGATGGTCCGAGGTGCCGCTGTGATTGACGCCGGTGTTCTTCAGCGGGACCCCGCCGAAGCACACCATCAGGTCGGTGTTGCGGGCGATCACGTCCCAGTTCGTCGAGCGCGCGAAGAGCTTCCAGTGGGTCCCGACGACCCGCGGCATGATCACGCCGGTGGCGCCGAGCGAGTAGGAGTGCAGCGAGCGGGTGTACCCGCCGAGGCAGTTGAGGAACCGGTGCACCTGGCTCTGGGCGTGGTGGAAGCGTCCCGCGCTGGCCCAGCCGTAGGAGCCGCCGTAGATCGCCTCGTTGCCGTGGGTGTCGATCACCCGGCGCAGCTCGGCCGCCAGCAGGTCCGTCAGCTCCGGCCAGCCGACCTCGACGAAGTCGTCGCGGCCGCGCGCATCGGTGGGTCCGGGGCCGTGTTCGAGCCAGCCGCGGCGCACCGCCGGGGCGGTGACGCGGGCGCCGTGGCGCACCGAGCCGACTGCGTTGCCGAGGATCGGGGACGGGTCACGGTCGCCGGGGAACGGGTGCACCGCGGTGATGTCGGAGCCGTCCGACTCGGCCTCGAACATGCCCCAGTGCGCCATGTGCTGGTGTCGCGTGGTTCCCGAACTCACGCCGCCCAGTGTGCCACCGGTGGCACCACCGACCCGGCGTCGGTGCTACTCGGCGGCACCCACCACCGTCCGGGCGCCCAGACGTCAGTCGCCGCCGCGCACGATCATCAGCGGGCAGTCGACCAGGTGCAGCAGCGCCCTGCTGGTAGATCCGAGGAGCATGCCCTTGAATCCGCCGCGTCCGCGGCTGCCGACGACCAGCAACTGGGCGCCCTCGGCGAGTCGGGCCAGCTCACGCACCGGACGATCCCGAACCACAACCCGCCGCATCGACACGTCGGGGTACCGCTCCTTCCAGCCCGCGAGGCGCTCGGCCAGGACCGCCTCCTCTGCGGCCGCGACCGCGGGCCATTCGAGAATCGAGTCGTCCGCGCCGATGTCGAACACCGTCGCCAGGTTGAGGTCTGTCCACGCGTGGACCGCGGTCAGGTCGGCGCCGCGCCGCGAGGCGAACTGCACGGCCTCCGCGATCGCCGGCTCGCTGTGTTCGGATCCGTCCGTTCCGACCACGACCGGGCCGTCCAGCGGGGGCGCATCCGGTCCCGGCAGTCCTCGAATCACCACGACTGGGCAGTGGACATGGGTGGCCAGGGCGGAGCTGACCGAGCCCACGAGTCCACCGGCGAACTCGCCGAGCCCGCGGGAGCCGAGCACGACCAGCCCGGCCGTGAGGGAGAGCTCGAGCAGCACCGGAACCGGACGACCACCGGAGAGCGCAGTCCGGATCGCCACGCCGCCGAATTCCTTCGCCGCGTCCGTCGCCAGCTCGGTGGCCTCGTCGAGGAGGTGCCGTCCTGCCAGGGCCTGGTCCTCGAAATAGCTCGGCGGGGCGCCCACCATCCCGAGCGGCTCGAGCGGAAGTGCGTAGACCGCGGCCAGCAGCAACGGGACTCCGCGGAGCGCGGCCTCGGCCGCGGCCCAGCGGACCGCATCGAACGCCGGCCCCGAGCCGTCCACCCCCACGACCACGGAAGAGTGCGCGTCCATCGGTCCTCCTCGCGTCAGTCCTGCATGCGAACGGGCCGGACTGCGTCTCCCCGACTCCAGAACCCGACTCCAGCGTTGCCCGAGCGACGGGCCGAGGGAAGGGAACAACGTCACCTCTCACGGTCGCGGGTCTCGCCTGCCCTGGTGACTGCCGGTCCTCACCGCGGGTAGGGACCATCGGCCCTGTTGCGCGGTGTCCGTCCGGACGAGACTTGACGGTGAAGCGAGGAGGCCTCGATGGACACCACGATTCCCGACGCCAACGTCATCCGGATTGCCGTCGACCTTGCCTGCCGCGCGCCATCGGTCCACAACAGTCAGCCCTGGTACTGGCGGTACTCGAGCGGTCAGCTCGACCTCTTTGCCGACCGTTCTCGACTGCTGCCGTCGACGGACCCGACCGGCCGCCAACTCGACGTCAGCTGCGGTGCAGCACTGCACCACCTGCAGGTGGCGCTCGCGTCGCTTCGCTGGCGGACGTCGATCCGCCTGTTCCCCGAATCAGCGCTGCCACGATTCGTCGCGTCCGTGCACCTCCACCACGACGCGCACCCACAGTCCCGCGACTTCGACCTGCTGGCCGCGATCCGGCACCGCCGTACCGACCGCAGGCCGTTCGCTCCGCTGCCACAGGACGAGGACGAGATCCTCGCCGCCCTGCACGGAGCGGCCGCGGCTCACGGCGTCACCGTGACCGTGCTCCCGCCGGAGGCCCGGGCGACCCTGACCGTGGCAGCGGAGTCGAGCTCCGCCGCACGGCGGTACGACTCCGCTTATCAGGCCGAACTGCACTGGTGGGCAGGACACTCACGACCGGCGGAGGGGATTCCGCCCGATGCGTTGGCGACGGCCGGCGAGAGCACCAGCGTCTCGGTCGGACGCGCCTTTCCGCCCGCCCACCGGAGCGAGGCCTCGGCCGCGGCGGCGGACGCAGCCGTCGTGCTGATGCTCGGTACCGCCACCGACACTGCGCCGGACTGGGTTCGGTGCGGGCAGGCCCTGTCCGCGGTGGTCCTCGAGGCAACCTCCCGGCGGGTCGCGACCTGCCCGCTCACTCACCTCACCGAGGACCAGCGAAGCCGCGACCTGATCGCGGGCCTGGCGCCCGATGCCGGGTTCCCCCAGGTCCTCGTTCGAATCGGAACGGCGACGGGGCCGCGCCCTCCGCACGAGACGCCGCGCAGGCCGGCCACGGAGGTGCTGTCCCTGCACTGACCGGACGTAACGTTGAGAACGGGCCCGACCGGAAGTGGAGGACGCCGCATGATCACGGTCTTTCTCGTAGACGACCACGAGGTGGTTCGACGCGGCTTGGCCGACCTCCTCGAGAGCGACCCGGAACTGCAGGTGATCGGCGAGGCCGACTCCTGCTCGCATGCGCTTGCTCGGATCCCGGCCCTGCGCCCCGATGTCGCGGTTCTCGACGTTCGACTGCCCGACGGCAACGGGATCGAACTGTGCCGCGAACTCCTCTCCCGGCTGCCCGGCCTCTACTGTCTGATCCTTACGTCGTACACCGACGAGCAGGCCATGCTCGACGCAATCCTGGCCGGGGCGCGCGGCTATGTCGTCAAGGACATCAAGGGCATGGAACTCGCGCGGGCGGTCCGCGACGTCGGCGAGGGGAAGTCACTGCTCGACAGCCGGGCGGCCGAGGCCCTGATGTCGAAGCTGCGCCACCAGGCGCGCGACGCCGACGGACCGTTCGCCGAACTCACCGACCAGGAGCGGACCCTGCTCTCCCTCCTCGGCGAGGGGTTGACCAACAGGCAGATCGCCGGACGGATGTTCCTGGCGGAGAAGACGGTGAAGAACTACGTCTCGCGGCTGCTGACGAAGCTGGGTGTCGAACGAAGGACGCAGGCCGCCGTCCTCGCCACGAAGATGACACCGCGACCTCGGTGAAGCCTCTCCGGACCGGGCACGGCCGGGTGCCACCCGTGAAAGACTGAACCTCGTGACGCCCGCCGGGAGCAGGCCAGACGATCCGGAACCCGCACCGCTGCTCGCAGCCGTGCTGGCCGTGGCAGCGGGTCTCGATCTCGACGAAACGTTGCGTTCCATCGTCCATGCCGCGGTACTCCTGGTCGACGCCCGCTACGGCGCCCTGGGTGTGCGCGGACCAGGCGATGAGCTCACCGAATTCGTCTACGAGGGCATCGACGACGAGACCCGGACGCTCATCGGGGACCTGCCCCGCGGACGCGGCGTCCTGGGCCTGCCGATCGCCGAGCCGAAACCGATTCGCCTGGACGACATTGCCGCTCATCCGGCATCGGTCGGGTTTCCCGCCCACCACCCGCCGATGAAGACGTTCCTCGGGGTGCCGGTCCAGATCCGGGACGAGGTGTTCGGCAACCTCTATCTCACGGAGAAGTCGGGCGGCGAACCGTTCACCGCACACGACGAGGCGGTTCTGACGGCCCTGGCCGCGGCCGCCGGCATCGCGGTCGACAACGCCCGCCTCTACCAGCAGTCGCAAACCAGACAGGCCTGGCTCGAGGCGACCAGCGACATCGCCACCGGACTCCTCGCCGGTGGCGACCCGACCGAGGTCCTGCAGCTGATAGCCGACAAGGCGCTCGAGCTGACCGATTCCGACAGCGCCTTCCTCGCCGTCCCGGACGATCCGGACGCCGGGCCCGAGGACGTGGCCGAGCTGGTGGTCACCGTCTCGACCGGGGCGACGGACACACTCGTGGGCCACGTCATTCCGCTGACCGGGTCCACCTCGGGCGAGGCCTTCCGGAGCCGTCGGCCGCTGCAGGTGGACATGCTCGCCTTCGACCCGGGTGCCGAGGTGCGCACCCGATTCGGTCCCGCCCTGGTGCTGCCGCTGCGCGCCGCGCAGTCCGTCGCGGGAGTGCTGGTGACCCTTCGCCGCGGCGGGGCCCCGCAGTTCGGCGCGGAGCAACTTTCGTTCATGTCCGCGTTCGCCGACCAGGCAGCCGTCGCCCTCCAACTGGCCAACACCCAACAGCGAATGCGGGAACTCGACGTGCTCGCGGACCGCGACCGGATCGCCCGTGACCTGCACGACCACGTCATCCAACGGCTCTTCGCCGTCGGCCTCTCCGTGCAGGGCACCCTGCAACGCGCCCGATCACCCGAGGTGCAACGGCGCCTGACCGACACCGTCGACGACCTGCAGGAGATCGTGCAGGACATTCGCACCGCGATCTTCGACCTGCACGGCGGCACCGAGGGAACGACCCGGCTGCGGAGCCGCCTGCACGAGGTCATCGCCGACACCACCGCCGACTCCGGTCTGCGCACCACGGTCCACATGTCGGGGCCGTTGTCGGTCGTCGACCCGGGCCTCGCCGATCACGCCGTGGCCGTTCTCCGCGAGGCCCTGAGCAATGCCGTCCGGCACGCCCGCGCCGACGCCGTCACCGTGAACGTCTCGGTGTTCGACGACCTGACGATAGAGGTCACCGACACCGGCGCCGGCATCCCAGCGGACGCCGAGCGTCACGGGCTCGACAACCTGGCCGCACGGGCAGCCGAAGTCGGCGGCACGATGACCGCGGAACCCGCGCCGGCCGGGGGAACCACTGTCCGGTGGTCTGCCCCACTGCCGTGAACCGCTCAGGGCAGCGTCCCGCGCAGCCCAGGACACGGCGGCGAGGGACTCCACGGACCCGTCCACCCCGACCACTACCGACGCGTTTGTGCCCATTGCGTTCTCCCGACCACTGACCTGTGCTCCCAATGGTCTACGGAGCCGCGATCCGGGCGAAAGTGCAGAAGGTCACCACTGCGGAGGAACAACGACTACGGGCAGGACCGACAGCCCGGCCGCCAGTCGAGTCTTCCCGGCGTGGACGGAGCCGTACACGCCGGGAAGGTCAGGCCAGGTCAGGGCAGGGAGGCGATCAGCTTGTCGACGGAGACGCGGGGGCCGGTGAAGAAGGGGGTCTCCTCGCGCACGTGCATCCGGGCCTCGGTGGCCCGCAGGTCACGCATGAGGTCGACGATCCGGTCGAGCTCGGGGCCCTCGAACGCGAGGATCCACTCGTAGTCGCCGAGCGCGAACGCGGGCACCGTGTTGGCCCGGACGTCCGGGTAGCCGCGACCGGCCTTGCCGTGGTCGGCGAGCATCTTGCGACGCTCGTCGTCGGGCAGCAGGTACCACTCGTAGGACCGCACGAACGGGTACACGCAGATGTAGTTGCCCGGCTCCTCGCCCGCGACGAACGCCGGCAGGTGGCTCTTGTTGAACTCCGCGGGGCGGTGCAGCGCGACGTTCGACCAGACCGGGGCGCTGGCCCGGCCGAGAATCGTGGTGCGACGGAAGTCGGCGTAGAGCTTCTGCAGGTCTTCCAGCTTCTCCGCGTGCGTCCAGATCATGAAGTCCGCGTCGGCGCGCATCCCGGCGACGTCGTAGATGCCGCGGACCACGACGTCCGCCTCCTCGAAGGAGGCGAAGAACGCCGTCGCGTCCTCGATGGCCTTGGTGCGGTCCTCTTCGAGGACACCGGGCTGCACCTGGAACACCGAGAACATCGCGTACCGGAGCGTGGAATTGAGCTTGTCGTAATCGAGGCGTGCCATGGCCCTATCCTGCCACCCGCGCCGCGGCCCGTGCGGCCGCCGTCGCCGACGCCACACAGGCGGGCACGCCGACGCCGTGCAGCAGCGCGCCCGCCACCCCGAGCCCCGGCAACTCGGCCACGCCGTCCTCGATCGTCGCGACCCGGTCCAGGTGCCGCGGCCCGTACTGGGGCAGGCCGCCGTGCCATCGCTGCACCGCAGCGCCGACCGGCTCGGCCCGCAGCCCGGTGACCTCCGCGAGGTCCGTCCGGGCCAGCGCGACGAGTTCGTCGTCGGTGGCGTCGACCACCGCGGCGTCGCCGAACCGGCCGAACGAGGCCCGGACCAGCCCGCCGCCGCGCTCGGCCAGGTGCGGCCACTTGCGGCTCGACAGCGTGAAGGCCTTGGCGCGCAACGACTCCCCTGTCGCGACCAGGATGCCCGAGTTCTGCGGCAGGTCCACCCCGACCGGCAGCGCCAGCGCGACCACCACCGACGAGGCCAGCGGGACGTCGGCGGCGGCGGCGCTCGCGGCGGGCGCGACGTCGCGGAGCAGTGCGGCCAGTCGCGGCGCCGGCACCGCCAGCACCACGCCGTCGACCCGTCCCACCGGGTCCAGCCACCAGCCGTCGCCGTCGCGCCGCAGCCCGGACGCACCGGCGGTGACCACCGTCGGACGGGCTCGCTCGAGCAGCGCGTCGAGCAGCACGCCGTAGCCGTCGCGCAGGCCCCCGAACACCGGTCCCGGCTTGGGTTCGGGCATCGCCTCGGCAACCGCCGCCGTCAGGCTCGGTGCCCCGCGGTCCAGGGCGGCGGCCAGCGTCGGCAACGCCGCCCGGACCCCGATGGAGTCCGAGAGCCCGGAGTAGACGCCGCCGAGCAGCGGGTCCACCGACCGGCGGACCACCTGCTCGCCGAACCGCTCGCCGACCAGCGTCGCGACGTCGGTGTCCGAGCCGGGACGCCAGTGCAGCGGCGACCGCGGTTCGGCGTCGATCCGGGCCAGGGTCTGCGCGTCGACCAGCCCCGTCAGCGCCTGCGCGGACGCCGGGACGCCCATCAGGGTGCCGGTGGGCAACGGGTGCAGCGCGCCACCGGACCAGATCAGCGGCCGGGCGCCCGACGGCTCGACCACCTGGTCGGACAGGTCCAGCTCCGCGAGCAGTGCCGGCACCTCGGGGCGCCGGGCGATGAACGCCTCGGCGCCGACGTCCACCGGGCCGCCCGCGAGGGTGACGGTGCGGAGTTTGCCGCCGACCCTGGCCGACTCCTCGACGAGGGTGATCTCGGCGTCGGGGCCGAGCAGGCCGCGCAGCCGGTAGGCGGCGACCAGCCCGGAGATGCCCCCGCCGACGACGGCGAACGCGGTCACAGCGAGTGCACCAACTCCACCACCGCGGTCAGCACGCCCGGGTCGGTGTCCGGCAGCACGCCGTGGCCGAGGTTGAAGATGTGGCCGGTGGCGCCGGCCGCGAGCGCCCGGTCGGCCTCGGCGGCGATCCGGCGGACCTCCCGCTCGACCGCGTCCGCGCCCGCGAAGAGCACGGCCGGATCCAGGTTGCCCTGCAGCGCCTTGCCGGGGCCCACCCGGCGGGCGGCCTCGTCCAGCGGGATCCGCCAGTCCACGCCGACCACGTCGGCGCCGACCTCGCCCATCACCCCGAGCAGCTCACCGGTGCCCACCCCGAAGTGGATGCGGGGCACGCCGGCGTCGGCCACCTCGGCGAGGACCCGCTCGGAGTGCGGCAACACGAAGGTGCGGTACTCGGCCAGCGACAGCGTCCCGGCCCAGGAGTCGAACAGCTGGATCGCGTCGACGCCGGCGTGCAGCTGCGCCTGCAGGAACGCGATGGTGGTGTCCGCGATCGTGCCGAGCAGCGCGTGCCAGGTCTTGGGGTCCGAGTGCATGAGCGCCTTGGTGCGCTCGTGGTTGCGACTCGGCCCGCCCTCGACCAGGTAGGAGGCGAGCGTGAACGGCGCCCCGGCGAAGCCGATCAGCGGGGTGTCGCCGAGCTCACGGGTGAGCAGCGAGACGGCCTCGCTGACGGCCCCGACCTGCTCGGGCCGCAGCCGCGGCAGCGCGGCGACGTCGGCGATGGTGCGCACCGGGTTGGCCACCACCGGGCCGACACCGGCCACGATGTCGAGGTCGATTCCCGCGGCCTTGAGCGGAACCACGATGTCGGAGAACAGGATTGCCGCGTCCACCTTGTGCCGGCGCACCGGCTGCATGGTGATCTCGCAGACCAGTTCCGGGTTGAAGCAGGACTCCAGCATCCCGATCCCGGCCCGGACCTCCCGGTACTCCGGCAGCGACCGTCCCGCCTGCCGCATGAACCACACCGGCCGGTGCGCGGGGCGCCTGCCGGTCGCGGCAGCGATCAGCGGTGCGTCCGCAATCGTTCGCCGGAACGGGTACTTCGTCCCGCTCGTCATCGCCGAATTCGTGTCTTCCAAGTCGCTCATGTGTCCCAACGCTCGTCGCCCGCCGTGTACGTCCACCGGCCATGCTGCCAGATGAACGGGCGGAGCCGGGCGGGTGCTCGGCGCGCCTCCACCACCGACCATCGGAGCCCGTCTACCGTCCGCGATGTGACCACGTCCGGATCCGCCGCCGAGCCAGCGCAGTTCCGTACCGCCGTCGAGTCGATGCTCAAGGCCGCGGTACACCCGCAGATCGAGATCGGCCCGATCCGGCCCCCGCAGCGGCTGGCGCCGTTCAGCTACGCGATCGGCGCGGAGGTCACCCACCCGGACGCCGACGTCGTCACCCAGGACTCCGAGGGCGACGCCTTCGGTCGGCTGATCCTGCTGCACGACCCCGCCGGCGACGAGGCCTGGCACGGCACCATGCGACTGGTCGCGTACATCCAGGCCGACCTCGACGAAGACCTGGCCGCGGACCCACTGCTCCCCGAGGTCGCGTGGAGCTGGCTGGTCGACGCACTGGAGGCGCGGCACGAGCCCCTGACCGCGCTGGGCGGCACCGTCACCGCCACCAGCTCGGTCCGGTACGGCGACATCGCCGGCCCCCCGCGCGCGCACCAACTCGAACTGCGCGCCTCCTGGACGGCCACCACCACCGAGCTGGCGGGGCACGTCGAGGCGTTCTGCGAGGTGCTGGCCTACGCGGCGGGACTGCCGCCGGCCGGGGTCAGCCCGCTCGGCGGCCGCTGATCCGCTTCGGCTGCCATCGGCACCGGCGCGTCCGCCACGTCGGGCGCCTCGCCTGCCGGTCGCAGGGTCCCGAGCCGGGCCGCGTCGAGGAACGCCGCGGCACCGCTGACCACCCGCTCGGTGCGGATCGAGTGGAAGATCTCGAAGGCGTGCTGCGCGCCCCGCAACTCCGCATACCCGACCGGGTTCGACGAGACGTCCCGCAGCCGCCGGACGAATTCGCGGGCCTCGGCCACCGGGATCAGCGAGTCGTTGGTGCCGTGCACCACCAGGAACGGCGGCGCGTCGGCGTGCAGCCTGGCCAGCGGCGACGCGGCCAGGTAGTCCCGCGGGAACTGCGCGTTGCGGCCGAGGATCATCGCGCTCAGCGGTGACTGCACCCGCGCCGTGACGGCCTTGATCCCGGTCTCCGCGGCGAAGTCGTAGGCGCCGTAGAACGGCACGCAGGCCTGCACCGAGGTGTCGGCGCCCTCGAAGCCCGGCTGGTACTGCGGGTCGTTCCCGGTGAGCGCGAGCATGGTCGCCAGGTGCCCGCCCGCGGAACCGCCGGTGACGGCGAGGAAGTCGGGGTTGCCGCCGAAACTGGGCGCCTCGGCGCGCAGCCAGGCGATGGCCTGCTTGAGCGCCACCAGGTGCGCCGGCCACTTGGCCTTCGGTGAGAGCGGGTAGTTCACCGCCGCGCAGACCCAGCCACGCGAGGCCATCTCCGCCATCAGGGGCAGGCCCTGGTGGTCCTTGCTGCCGACCACCCAGCCGCCGCCGTGGACCTGCAGCAGGATCGGCGCGTCGGGCGGGGTGTCGCGGCGGTGGTAGACGTCCACCCGGAACCGGACCCCGCCGGGGGCGTACTCGAGGTTGCGCACCCGGCGGACCTCGGGCCGGACCATCCGGAACGGCCGGGCGGTGGCCCGCCAGTCCAGTGGCAGCCCGGCGTCCGGGTCCGTCACCCCCACCTCGGCGAGGGCGGCCGCCATCTCCGCGCCCGCCCGCCGGGACGCGACGACGTTCGCGGTCAGGCCGGCGGCGGACGCGGCGGCCAGCGCCAGGCCCAGCCGCTCGGTTCGGGTCGAGACCCGGCCGCGGGCCACCTGGACCGCCGCGTCCAGCACCGTCGCGCCGAGCTGCTGGGGGGCCAGTTCCGAGGTGAGCCAGCCGGCGAAGAAGGCGCCCACCGATGCCGGCATGCCGGGCACCGGCCTCAGCGAGTTCGCGGTCAGGGCGAGGTTCACAGCCTGACGGGCCAGGAAGCGTTGCGTCATGTGGCGCCTTTCACTGTCGACTCGTGGGCCCGAACAACCGAAGTCCCGACCTCAATCTAGGACAGGTTTTACGATTGCCGCCATGGAGAGACTAAGCGGTCTGGATTCCACGTTCCTCTACCTCGAAACGCCCTCTCAGCTGCTCCACGTCTGCGGACTGATCGTCCTCGACGTCTCGACCGTCCCCGGCGGCTACAACTTCCCCGCCTTCAAGACCGAGCTGACGGCGCGGGTGCGGTCCATGCCCGGCTTCCGTCGCAAGCTCTTCGACTCCGCCCTGAACCTCGACCACCCGGCGTGGGTGGAGGACACGCAGTTCGACATCGACCGGCACGTGCACCGGGTCGCGGTGCCCGCGCCCGGCGGCCGGGCGGAGCTCGCGGACCTCTGCGGCCACATCGCCAGCCAGCAGATGGACCGGACCATCCCGCTGTGGGAGATGTGGGTGATCGAGGGCCTCGACGACGGCTCGGTGGCGATCATGTCGAAGATGCACCACGCCAACGTGGACGGCGTCACCGGCGCGAGCATGATGGCGCAGCTGTGCGGGCTCACCCCGGACGCGCCGCGGCCCGAGCCGGCCCCCGACCAGCCCCAACTGGGCCGGGCGAACACCCTGGACCTGGCCGTCAGCGGCCTGATCGGCTTCGCCGGCCGGCCCCTGAAGATGGCGAAGGTGCTGCCGAGCGGGGTGGCGCTGCTGCCCAGGTGGATCCGGCGGGCGCGCCGCGGCGAGGCCATGCCCGCGCCGTTCACCGCGCCGCGCACCTCGCTCAACGGCGCGATCACGGGGCACCGCAACATCGCCTACTCGCAGCTCGACCTCGGCAAGGTGAAGCTGGTCAAGGACGCCTTCGGGGTCAAGGTCAACGACGTGGTGATAGCCACGGTCGCGGGCGCGCTGCGCCGCTACCTCGCCGACCGCGACGAGCTGCCCGACTCCTCGCTGGTGGCGATGGTGCCGGTCTCCGTGCACGACACCTCCGACCGGCCCGGCACCAACCAGATCTCCGGGATGTTCACCCAACTGGGCACGCAGATCGCCGATCCCGTCGAGCGGCTGAACGAGACCAACGTGCACAACACGATGGTCAAGTCGCACAACGCCTCGCTCGGCGCCAGCCTGCTGCAGGACTGGTCCCAGTTCGCCGCGCCCGCCGCGTTCGGTGGCGCGATGCGGGTCTACTCCAACCTCAAGCTCGCCGAACACCACCCCGTGGTGCACAACCTGGTGGTCTCCAACGTGCCGGGGCCACCGGTCCCGCTGTACTTCCTCGGCGCCCGGATCTCGGCGATGTACCCGCTCGGGCCGATCTTCCACGGCGCCGGCCTCAACGTCACCGTGATGTCGATGGACGGCAAGCTCAACGTGGGCCTGGTGTCCTGCCGGGAGCTCGCGCCCCAACTGTGGGACCTCGCGGACGCGTTCGGCCCCGCACTCGAGGAACTGGTCAAGGCCGCACGCGCGAAGACACGGAAACGCACGCGGGCAGCAAACCCGAAATGAACGCCTCGGACTCGAGCACACAGGAGGCGTGCCCGGCGTCCACCTCGTAGGTCGACGCCCCGCCGATCTGCCGGGCCATCCAGCGCTGCCTGCGCGCCGGGATGACCAGGTCGGTCCCGGTCACCACGACGGCGGTCGGCACGTCCACGTCGGCGATCCACCCGCTGGAGTCGAACTTGCCGATCTCCGCGGTGGCCCGCCCGACCGCACCCGCGCTGGTGGACCGGAACTGACGCAGTGCCCAGGCCCGGTCCTGCCCGTCCGTCCGGTCCTGCCCGTCCGTCCGGTCCAGCCCGTCCGGCCGCTCCGGCCCGGGCGGGCGGCCGGCGCCGGGGCGGAGCGTCCCCATCCAGGCGTTGAGCGCGATCCGTTCGCGGGGCGCACGCCGGAACCCAGTGGTCCCGGCGCACAGCACCAGGCCGGCCACGCGGTCCCGGTGCCTGCGCCAGGTCAACTGGGCGACGAGGGTCCCCATCGAGTAGCCGACCGGCACGACGCGCTCGAGCCCGAGCGCGTCGGCCAGCGCGGCGACGTCGTCGGCGCAGTCCTCGAGGGTGAACCGCTCGGACCGGATCCCGCGTCCGTGCCAGCGCTGGTCGAGGGTCACCACCCGGTACCGTTCCGCGAGTCGCGGGATCGCCGGGTACCAGGTGAGCGCGCCGGTGCAGGCCAGGGCGTGCAGCAGGACCAGCGTCGGCCTCGGCGACGCGCCGCCGCCGGGCGCACCGGTGTCGGTGACGTACGTACTGCCGCGGCCCGGCAGATCCACCATCGAGCCGGACGGTGGTTCGCCGACGGGGGCGACGTTCGCGAGTGTCAGCACGCTCCACTGCCTTTCGGTCACACCGGCTTTCGGTCACACCGGCCGGGGTTCGAATTACGTTCTACCTTATTACGGATCTCCGGGAGCACGGAGACTGGCCGCGTCGGGCACCGGATGCGCGACCGGGGCCGCCGCGGGTCGTAAGGTCACGGTCATGTCAGAGGCCAGCGACCAGGAATCCGAGCGCACCGCGGTGCCGCTCCTCGCCCCAGCCGACGGAGTGCCCGACGTCGTCGACTCCCCGCGACTGCTCGCCGACGCCGTGCGGGCGCTCGCCGACGGCACCGGCCCCCTCGCCGTCGACGCGGAACGCGCGTCCGGCTTCCGCTACTCGGCCCGTGCGTACCTGCTGCAGTTCCGACGCGCCGGCGCCGGCACCATCCTGATCGACCCGATCCCCCTGACCGGCGCGATGGACGCGCTCGCCGACGTGATCAACCCCCTCGAGTGGGTACTGCACTCGGCCGACCAGGACCTGCCCGGCCTCGACGAGCTGGGACTGCGCCCCGCTGCGCTCTACGACACCGAGCTCGCGGGCCGGCTGGCCGGCTTCGAGCGCGTCGGGCTGGCCGCGATCGTCGAACGCACCCTGGGACTGGGCCTGCAGAAGGGCCACGGCGCCGCCGACTGGTCCTCGAGGCCGCTGCCCGACTCCTGGCTGAACTACGCCGCGCTCGACGTCGAGGTGCTGCTGGAACTACACGAGGCGATGGCCGCGGAACTCGAGTCGCAGGGCAAGACCGAGTGGGCCGCACAGGAATTCGAGCACATTCGGCTGGCCGGTCCGCCGAAGCCCAAGCCGGACCGCTGGCGCCGCACCTCGGGGATCCACTCGCTCAAGACCCAGCGCCAACTGGTCGCGGTCCGCGAGTTGTGGACCACCCGCGACGAGATGGCGAGCTCCCGCGACATCGCCCCGGGACGGGTGCTGCCGGACAAGGCGATCGTCGACGCCGCGGGCGCCGACCCGAGGACCGTCGACGCGCTGCGGGCCCTGCCGATCTTCGGCGGACCCCGCCAGCGCCGGATGTCCAAGACCTGGCTGCAGGCGCTCGACCGGGCCCGCGCGCTGCCCGACGACGAACTGCCTCCCCTCGCGCAGCCGTTCACCGGCCCGCCGCCGGTGAGCAAGTGGCAGCGCCGCAACCCCGAGGCGGCCGACCGACTGACCGCCGAACGGGCCGCGATGACCGAGCTCAGCGAGCGGGTACGGGTGCCGGTGGAGAACCTGCTGACGCCGGACCTGGTCCGCAGGCTGGTCTGGGACTGGACCCCCGGACCCGCCGAGGCGGCCGAGGCCCGGGTGGACGCCGTCCTCGTCGCGGGCGGTGCGCGCCCGTGGCAGCGCCAGCTCACCGTGCCGGTGCTGGCCGCGGCCCTGTCCACCGCCACGGCCACGGCCGACTGAGCGGGGCGGTCGCGCCGGGTTTCCGCGACCGAGGCGGCCGCTATGTTACCGGCGGGTAATTAGCGCTAGAGTGGAGTCTGCCGGGCCAAAGCTCGGCAGACCGCTCCACTCCCGCCAGGAGGAATCCAGCGTGGCTGCATCCACATCACCGCGAAGTGTCGTCTTCGTCGACGGCATCCGTACCCCGTTCGGCAAGGCCGGACCGAAGGGCATGTACGCCGACACCCGCGCCGACGACCTGGTCGTCAAGGCGATCCGCGAACTGCTCCGCCGCAACCCCCAGCTGCCGCCCGAGCGGATCGACGAGGTCGCCGTCGCCGCCACCACGCAGACCGGCGACCAGGGCCTGACCATCGGCCGCACCGCCGCGATCCTCGCCGGGCTGCCGGAGACCGTGCCGGGCTTCGCCATCGACCGCATGTGCGCCGGCGCGATGACCGCCGTCACCACCACCGCGTCCGGCATCGGCTTCGGCCAGTACGACGTGGTCGTCGCCGGCGGCGTCGAGCACATGGGCCGCCACCCGATGGGCGAGGGCGCCGACCCGAACCCGCGGTTCCTGGCCGACAAGCTCGTCGACCCGAGCGCCCTGGTGATGGGCAACACCGCCGAGAACCTGCACGACCGGTTCCCGACCATCACCAAGGAGCGCACCGACGCCTACGCCGTCGCGTCGCAGAACAAGTACGAGGCCGCCAAGAAGGCCGGCTTCATCGCCGACACCCTGGTGCCCGTCGCCACCCGCTCCACCGCGGGCTGGGGCCTGGCCACCGAGGACGAGCCGCCGCGCCCCGGCACGACGGTCGAGGACCTCGCCAAGCTCAAGACGCCGTTCCGCCCGGCCGGCCGGATCACCGCCGGCAACGCCGCCGGCCTCAACGACGGTGCCACCGCGGCGATCCTCGCCGGCGAGGACACCGCCCGCGAACTCGGCCTGCCGGTCGGCATGCGGATGGTCGGCTTCGCCTACCAGGGCGTCGACCCCGCCGTGATGGGCATCGGCCCGGTCCCCGCGACCGAGAAGCTGCTGGCCCGCACCGGTCTGAAGATCGAGGACATCGGCCTGTTCGAGATCAACGAGGCGTTCGCCGTGCAGGTGCTCGCCTTCCTCGAGCACTTCGGCATCGCGGACGACGACCCGCGGGTCAACCAGTGGGGCGGCGCCATCGCGTGCGGCCACCCGCTCGCGTCCTCCGGAGTCCGCCTGATGACGCAGCTCTCGCACCAGTTCGCCCAGAACCCGGACGTCCGTTACGGCCTGACCACCATGTGCATCGGTCTCGGCATGGGCGGCACCGTCATCTGGGAGAACCCGAACCATGCCGATTACGAAGCCGGAGTCGCGTAATGACTGACATCGCAACCGCTTTCGCCGACGAGGTCGTGACGAACGCGTTCACCAAGATCATCTCGGTCCCCGGCATCGAGGGCCCGGTCGCGCTGATCACCCTCGACAACGGCTTCGACCACACCAAGCCGAACTCCTTCGGCCCCGCCGGCCTGCTCGCCTTCGACAAGGCGATCGACGAGGCGTTCGCCGCGAACCCGGCGGCCATCGCGGTGACCGGCAAGCCGTTCATCTTCGCCGCGGGCGCGGACCTCAAGGGCGTGCCGTCCATCACCTCGCGCGAGCAGGGCCTCGAACTGGGACGACTGGGCCACAAGGTGTTCCGTCGCCTGCGTGAGTCCTCGGTGCCCACCTTCGCGTTCGTCAACGGCGTCGCCCTCGGCGGCGGCCTCGAGGTGGGGCTGCACTGCCACTACCGCACCTTCGCCGACAACGTCGGCGCCCTCGGCCTGCCCGAGGCGATGCTGGGCCTGGTTCCCGGCTGGGGCGGAACGCAGTTGCTGCCCAACCTGATCGGGCCGTCGAACGCCGTCACAGTGGCGGTCGAGAACCCGCTCAACAACGGCAAGGTCATCAACTCGAAGAAGGCGCTCGAGCTCGGCATCGCCGACGTCGTGCTCGGCTCCGCCGACTTCGTCGAGCAGTCCCTCGCCTGGGCGTCGCAGGTGCTCGCGGGCACCGTCACCCCCGCCCGCCCCGAGATCGACCGCGGCGCCGGCTGGGACGAGGCCATCGCCCGCGCCAAGGCCATCGTCGAGGGCAAGACCAAGAACAACGCGCCCGGCGCGGTCCGCACGGTCGCACTGCTCGAGCTCGCGCGCGGCGTGGACCTCACCGACCCCGCGTCCCTCGACGCCGGCTTCGCGGCCGAGGACGAGGCGCTCGCGGACCTGCTCATGACCGACGAGCTGCGCGCCGGCCTGTACGCCTTCGACCTGGTGAACAGGCGGGCCAAGCGTCCCGCCGGCGCGCCGGACAAGTCGTTGGCGCGCAAGGTCTCCGGCGTCGGCATCGTCGGTGCCGGCCTGATGGCCAGCCAGCTCGCGCTGCTGTTCGTCAAGCAGCTCAAGGTGCCGGTGATCCTCACGGACATCGACCAGGAGCGCATCGACAAGGGCGTGGGCTACGTGCACGCCGAGATCGACAAGCTCCACGGCAAGGGCCGGCTGTCCCCCGACGCCGCGAACCGGCTCAAGGCCCTGGTCTCCGGTTCGCTGGACAAGGCCGCGTTCGCCAAGACCGACTTCGTCATCGAGGCCGTCTTCGAGAACATGGACGTCAAGAAGAAGGTGTTCGCCGAGCTCGAGGAGCACATCGCCCCCGAAACCATCCTGGCGACCAACACCTCTTCGCTGTCGATCACCGAGATGGCGTCCGACCTCGAGCACCCGGAGCGGGTCGTGGGCTTCCACTTCTTCAACCCGGTCGCGGTGCTGCCGCTGCTCGAGATCATCCGCGGCGAGAAGACCGACGACGCGACCCTGGCGACGGCATTCGCCACCGCCAAGTCGCTGCGCAAGTCCGCGGTGCTGTGCGGCGACAAGGCGGGCTTCGTGTTCAACCGCCTCGTCACCCGCACCCTGGGCGAGGTCATGTCCGCGGTGGACGAGGGCACCCCGTTCGACGTCGCGGACAACGCGATCGCCGAGCTCGGCATGCCGATGAGCCCGTTCACCCTGCTCGCCCTCGTCGGCCCGGCGGTCGCGCTGCACACCGGCGAGACGCTGCAGGCGTCGTACCCGGAGCGGTTCAAGTCCTCCCCCGGCCTCGAGGCGCTCGTCGAGGCGCGCAAGCCCGGCGTGTGGACCTGGGGCCCCGAGGGCCAGGCCGTCGACCCCGAGGTGGCCGCGCTCTGGCCGCAGGGCGACAAGGTCTCCACCGCCGAGGAGGTGCTCGAGCGGACGCGTCGCGCCTTCGCCGAGGAGATCGCGATCATGCTCGACGAGGGCGTCGTCGCGGCGGCCGAGGACATCGACCTCTGTCTGATCCTGGGCGGCGGGTTCGGATTCTGGAACGGCGGCATCACCCCGTACCTGGACCGCACCGGCACCTCGGAGGCCGTGAACGGCAGGCGGTTCCTCGCCGAGGGCGTGGCGAGCGTCTAGCCAGCGGACATCCGTCACGAAACGGGCGCGGCGCGGGGTTTCCCACGC
>NZ_JBFUJP010000066.1:0-27753 GCF_056401315.1 Rhodococcus sp. P4_F5
GCGCAGCCGCAGTCCCGCGCCACCAATGCTTTCCGCAGTCGCGGGGAGATCATGCGGGTGGTATGGCCGACGTCGAGTGGGTTGCCTTCCTTGTCGACGAAGACCGCGGTGACCTTCGCGTCGCAGGACAGGCGGGCGGCGACGGCAGCGGAGACGGGTCCTGCCCAGGGCATGGTGGCGTGACGGCGTCGGCGGTAGTGCCGCGGCGGCCTGAAACCGGCGGGGCTGGTGCAGCCTTCAGTCTCGTTGTTGGGTCCGGTTGCGTTGTCGGAGTGGTAGGCCCAGCCGTTCTTCGTCCAGGCTCCGGTCGCGGGGGTCGGCGCGGTCGCGGCGACTGCGTCCTTGAGGGCGTCGACGTCGATGGTGACGGTGACGTGCGGTCGTTCGCCGCCTTCGATCGGTCCGCGGGCTGCGTCGAGGTGGCCGCGGATGATCTGCTCTAACGCGTCAGCCCGTCTTCTCGCGGCGGAGCGGGGGTCTTGGATCGAGTTGCCGTCGTCGTCGGTCGTCGGGTGCGGCTTCGACAGGCCCGACAATGCGGTGTGAAGAGCCTCGCCGGTCTCGGCGTCGAAGGTGCCCTTCACGAGCACTCGTCCGCCGAGGGTCGCTGAGGCGTGGAATTCGTTGAGTTCGGGGTTTTCTCCGTCGGGTGGGACGGTGCCGTCGAGTTGCAGGAGCAACTCCAACGCGCGGGCTCGTCGGCGCAGGACGGTGACGTTCTCGAGTTGGGCCGCGATGAGGAGGTAGGCCTGGCAGTCGTCGGGTCGACCGGTTTCGGGGTCGGGGTGGTCCCAGTCCGTCTCGACCGCCTCCACCGACTCGGCAATCCGGTTGGCGGTGAGTGTGTCGAGGCGGGCGAGGAAGTCGACGATCACCTGTACGTGCCCGAGTTCGATCCGCCCGCCGTCCAACGCCTCAGCCATCCGCGGGCGCAACGGCAGTTCACGGCCGAGTCGGACGATCCTGCCGGCCTGTCCGGCGGTCATTCGGGTGGCGTCGGAAAGCCAGGACGCGGTGTCCGCGGCACCGAGATGGTTGGGCAGGCAGCGTTGGTCGGCCTCGTGGACCAGTCGGACGCGCAGTGCTTCGAGTTCGAGGATCTTCTCCGACAGCTCTGGGACAGTGCTCGCGAGTTCGGTTTCGTCGAGTCGCCATGCCTCGACCCGGGCGGGGTCGGTGAGCATGGCGTCGAGTTCCATACATCAGACAGTACTCGTACATGTATTCGATGACAATGATGTTTTGCCTGGTGAACGGCCTTGGTCAGTGCGCGCTTTTGGCCCCTGTCGGGGCCAGAAGTGCGCACAGGCGCCGGCGCGGCCGTTGACCGACTAGCGGGGTTTCAACCGAACCCCCGGCGGCCGGTGCATCCAGGCGGTGCTGACGGTGGACCAGTTTCCGACGCCGACATACGGGCCCGACACGCTGTGGGCGTAGCCGGACCCGTCGTCGGAGGCGAACGGGGTCTGGCTGAGGCGAGGGTGCGCCAGCAGCAGGCCCGACACCGTCAGGTGTACCGCGTCGTACCGCCGGGCGATCGCCGGCCAGTTCGGGTGCAGCGTTCCGTCGACATCGACCGCGTCCGGCGCGATCAGCCGGACCCAGTCCGCGGCCGTCCGAATGATGGCGACGGTGGTGTCGGCGACGTCGAAGTGGACCTCACACCGCGGCGCGCCTCGGGAGAGGTTCTCGCCGCACTCGCCCCACGAGTCGGCCCTGGGACCGAGTGGTGTCGCGGTCCAGAAGGCGCCTTGGGGCAGCGATCCGAATCCGCTGCGATTCGCGACGACCGGCGCGCGCACCTCGGTGACCGAACCCTGGTGCACCTGCGGTGAGCCGAAGGGCTGCCACCCGTCGAGCGCCCAGCGTGCCGCGACGTCGAGGTCCAGGCGCCGACATGAACTCGCGTCGAGTCGGGCGGCCGCGACCGGGTCGTTCGAGTAGAGGTAACTCCCGACCGCCCTCGTGGCATGCGAGAGCAGGTCATCGGCGGACAGTCCGCGCACGTACTCCGAGACGGATTCATCGGCGCCGGTGGACCAGAACCATGCGAGGGTCTCGATGAACAGCCGGCCGGGGATGGTGTCGAGAAGGGACTCGTCGCTGCTCACGTCGCGAGTCTGACGCAGCCGCGCCCGACGTGCAGGGCGGACGCGCCGGGGGTGCTACCCGCCGACGTACACACGGGCGTCGATGACGCGCAGGTCCTTTCGGTTCAGGTAGGCGAACAGCACGGCGTGGCGACCGTCGACGGTGCACGACGCGGTGACCGTGTCGCCGGCGGCGATGGTCTTCGTCAGGTCGGTGACGGTGCGGCCGCCGAGCATCCGCAACGCCTCGCCGTTGCCGCTCGCCGCGGACTCGACGAACCGCTGCACCGCGCGCTTGCCGGGAGCGCCGACGCTGCGGACGGCGGYGCCGAACGCGAGCGAGCCGCCGAGGCCCTGCAGTCGGAGCATCCGCGCGCCCATCCCGGCGCCGACCCGGAGCTTCGCCGGCGACACCCCGGCCACCTGTGCGAACATCGGTCCGACCTCCCAGTGCGCGGCGATCCGGCGGATCCGCGGCGCGCCGTCGTCGACGGTGGCCTCATACAGCAGGTGCATCGGGGCTTTCGCCGTGACGTCGCCGGACAGCCGGGTCTCGATGGTCACGTCGCGGACCACGTTCAGCCCGTCGACGATGTCCTCGCGCTCGACGTGGAAGCGGATGTCGTTGGGGGCGATGAAGGTTTCCCAGAACCGGGCCAGGGGTGCGTTGCCGCGCTCGCCGCTGCGGCGGTCGTTGAGCCCGCCGTGCACGGGCCGCCCGCCGACCGGGTCCTCGACCACGTGGCGGTACGCGAAGAGGTCGAGCCAGGCCTGCTTGTCGTGTGCGGCGACTGCGGCGGGAGAGGCGTGGGCCAGCGCCAGCAGGGTGTCGGTGGTCGCGGTCATGGCTCTCCCCGTGGTCGGTGATGTCGGTTCCACGGAGTATGCCAGGAATGCTAGAACGTGTTCCAGAATTGCCGCGGTGCCGAGGTTGCCGGGCTCAGTTCATCGGACCGGGCGGGACGCCCTCCTCGCCGAGGAACTCCGGGTGCAGTTCCGCCTTCACCCCGAGGCGCTTGTTGACGGCCACCGTCACGAACCACAGCACCACGCCGATGGCGAGCAGCACACCGGCGATCTTGTACTGCACCGGGTCGCGATCGGTGAGCGGGGTGGCCAGGAACGCGCAGCTGACCGCGCCGATGATCGGCAGCACCGTGGGCGCACGGAAGTGCTTGTGTTCGACCACGTCCCGACGGAGCACCAGCACCGCGACGTTGACCACGGTGAACACGCAGAGCAGCAGCAGCGCGGTGGTGCCGCCGAGTTGGGGCACCTCGCCGACCACGGTGATGAGCCCGAGTGCCAGCACCGTCGTGAAGCCGATCGCGACGTACGGGGTGCGTCGCGACGGGTGAACGCGGCCGAGTGCGTAGGGCAGCACATGCTGGCGGGCCATGCCGTAGAGCAGGCGGCTGGCCATCAGCATGTTGATCAGCGCGGAGTTGGCGACCGCGAACATCGTGATGAACGCGAAGACCCCCAGCGGGAATCCCGGCGCCCCCGCCTCGACCACCTTCAGCAGCGGGGTGTCGCCCTCGCCGAGTTCGTTGATCGGCACCAACGCGACCGCGGTCACGGACACCAGGACGTAGATCAGGCCGGTCGAGACGAGGCCGATCAGCAGCACCTTGGGGAAGATCCGGGTCGGGTCCTTGCACTCCTCGGCCATGTTGACCGAGTCCTCGAATCCGACCATGGCGTAGAAGGCCAGCGTGGTCGCGGCGATCACCCCGCCGAGCGCCGACCGGTCCCCGGTGTCGAAGGTGGCGGCGCGGGAGAAGTCGCCCTCGCCGACGCCGAGTGCCCACATGCCGATGAAGATCACGATCAGCAGGCCCGACAGCTCGACGCAGGTGAGCACCACGTTGAGCTTCACCGACTCGCTGACCCCGCGGAAGTTCACCGCCGCGACCGCGAGCATGAAGACGATGCCGATGATCGTGATGCCGGCGCCGGTGCGCACGTCCCAGTCGAAGGCCTCGGCGAAGTTGGAGGCGAACGCCCGCGACGCCGTCGACGCCGAGGTGATGCCCGAACACATCACGGCGAACGTCACCATGAAGGTGAAGAACTGGATGCCGAAGGCCTTGTGGGTGTACAGCGCGGCCCCCGCCGCCTGCGGGTACTTCGTCACCAGTTCGAGGTAGCTGAACGCGGTGATCAGGGCGACCAGGAAGGCCACCAGGAACGGCAGCCACACCACGCCGCCCACGTCATTGGCGACCTGGCCGGTGAGGGCGTAGATGCCGGTGCCGAGGATGTCGCCGACGATGAACAGCAACAGCAGCCACGGACCCATCACGCGTCGGAGGGTGGGTTCGTGCGTGCCGGCGTCCTCGGTGGGTCGCGGAGTGGTCACGTCCGGCTCCTCTCGGTGTGGGCCACCGGGTCGGTGGCACCGAATTACGGCAGCAGTCCCAGTCGCCGCGCGGTCACCACGGCCTCGTGCCGCGAGTGCGCGTCCAGCTTGCCCATCGCGCCGCGCAGGTAGCTCTTGACCGTCTCCGGGCGCAGCGAGAGCCGGTGGGCCACCTCGTTGTTGGTGCAGCCGAGTGCGATGTGGGCGAGCACGTCCAGTTCGCGGGGCGAGAGGGTGACCGCGTCCGGGGCCTCGCGGTCGCGCTCGCCCGCGAGCGCGGCCAGCTTCTCGGCCACCGCCCGCAACCGGTTGCGCAGCGGGCCCTCCGGCACCGACTGGGCGATGCCGCGCAGGTCGGCGTGGGCGTCGCGGAGGCCCTGGGCGACGGCGCCGTCGACGGCGGGCGCGTCGGCGTCCTGCACGCCGAGCATGCGCAGCCGGCGGTCCACCTCGTCGCGGACGGTGATCTCGGCGGCGAGCCGGCGGCCGGCCTGGATCAGCGCCTCCGCGGTGCGGTCGCCGATCGCGGTGGACTCGCGGACCGCGGCGTAGAGCACCGCACGCGAGGCGCCGTCGACCATCACCGGCACCGCGACCACCGAGCGCAGGCCCTCGCCGAGCACCGGGCCGTCGTAGTGGTGGGTGATCGTCCGGTCGCTGCCGTAGTCGGGCACCGCGGACGGCCGGCGCAGGTGCACGACGCGGCCGCCGAGTCCGGATGCGGGCGGGACCACCAGGCCCTTGAGGCCGTTGGTCCGGGTGCCTAGGAACTCGGTGAGGTGCAGCGACCCGTCGTGCACCTCGCCGCCGAACAGGACCGGGACGGCCGTCAGCGCGGCGGTCTGCCGGAGCTCAGCGCGCAGCGCGTCGCCGTCTCGGGGGCGCAGGAGCGACGGCGTGCGGGAGTCCATTCGGCTACCCCTTTCCGGGGGTGGTGGAAGTGTCATGTGAGCTAGATCATAGGTCCTGACGAGAGTTCGGTCCGAGCCGGACCACTGGGAGAAGGAGTTGGACATGGGCGTCGACGCCACTGAGCGGGTGCGCGAGCTGTTGGAGCGGTACGACACCCCGGAGGCCTGCGCGGCAGAGCTGTTGTGCGACCGGCATCCCGCGGCCGACGTCGCGTTCACGGTGATCGAGGGCGACCTCTCGTCGCGGGACCTGACGTACGGCGAGCTGCGTGCCGAGTCCACCCGGTTCGCCGCCGCTCTCGCCGACCTCGGCGTCGAGCCCGGCGACTGCGTGGCCACGCTGATGGGCAAGTCGGCGGAACTGGTCGTCGCGCTGCTCGGCATCTGGCGTCGCGGCGCCGTGCACGTGCCGCTGTTCACCGCGTTCGCCGCGCCGGCCATCGCGTTCCGGCTCGGGGCCAGCGGCGCCAAGGTGGTCCTCTCGGACCGGGACCAGCTGGCCAAGCTGGCGCCCGGCGAGGACATCCCGGCCGACGCGCCCTGGCGGGTGATCGTCGCGGCCGGCGACCCCCAGTCCGACGACCAGCTCCGCTTCCAGGACCTGCTCGACGCCCACGCCGCGGACGACCCGGCGGGCGCGGCGGTCGCGAGCGGCGGCGACGCGCCGATCGTGCAGCTGTTCACCAGCGGCACCACCGGCACCCCGAAGGGCGTGCCGGTGCCGGTGCGCGCGCTCGCGTCGTTCCACGGCTACATGGAGTTCGGGCTCGACGTCCGCGAGGACGACGTGTTCTGGAACGCCGCCGACCCGGGCTGGGCGTACGGGCTGTACTACGCCCTGCTCGGTCCGCTGGCCGCCGGCCGCCGCAGCCTGCTGCTGCACTCCGGCTTCTCCGCGCAGCTCACCTGGCAGGTGATCGAGAAGTTCGGCGTCACCAACTTCGCCGCCGCGCCCACCGTGTACCGGAGCCTGCGGGCGGACACCGGGCCGGTGCCCGAGATGACCCTGCGCCGGGCGTCGTCGGCGGGCGAGCCGCTGACCCCGGACGTGGTGGCGTGGTCGCGGACCGCCCTCGGCTGCGAGGTCCGCGACCACTACGGCCAGACCGAGCACGGCATGTTCATCGTCAACGCCTGGGCGGACGGGCTGCGCGAGGACGTGCCGGCCGGGTCGATGGGCCGCCCGCTGCCGGGCTGGTCCTGTACGGTGCTGCGCGAGGACGCGGACGAGGTGGCGACCGCGGGCACCGCCGGCCGGGTCGCCATCGACACCGCCGCCAGCCCGATGATGTGGTTCTCCGGCTACGTCGACGCCCCGGAGAAGACCGCGGAGCGGTTCAGCGAGGACGGCCGCTGGTACCTCACCGGCGACGCCGGCAGCACCGACCAGGACGGGCGCTTCTTCTTCTCCTCCCGCGACGACGACGTGATCATCATGGCCGGCTACCGCATCGGACCCTTCGACGTGGAGTCCGTGCTGGCGATGCACGGGGACGTGGTCGAGTCGGCCGTCGTCGGTATGCCCGACGAACTGCGCGGCGAGGTGCTCGAGGCGTTCGTGGTGCTGCGGGACGGGGTCGCAGGCACCGACGCGCTCGAGTCGGAGCTGCAGACGCTGGTGAAGAAGAAGTTCGCCGCGCACGCCTACCCGCGGACCGTGCACTTCGTGCCGGCGCTGCCGAAGACCCCCAGCGGCAAGGTGCAGCGCTACCTCCTCCGCAAGGGGTAGGCGGCTCCGCCGCCCGTGCGCCTTTCCGGTCGTTCCGGCGACCAGAAAGGCGCACGGCGCGGCGCGCCTCAGAGGATTCCGTCCTCCAGGTTCTCCAGGTAGTGGAACGTCGGCGTCCGGACGCCGGCCTCGGCGCGGATTCGGACGAGTTCGGGGGATTCGAAGAAGCATCTCGCCGCCGCCAGCGTCGTCCACCGTGAGAAGTGGACGACCTGGTTGGCGTCGTGTTCCTGCCGCAGCAGCCGGTACTCGATTTCCCCGGCCGCCCTGCGCATCGGCGCCGCGTCGTCGAACACCCGCTTCCAGCCGGCGTAGTCGGCGACCTCGTGGACGATCAGGACGTAGCTCGCGCCGCCCGTCATCGCGCGAGCCGTTCGGTGAAGAACGCCAGGATCTCGTCGCGGGCGGCGAGGGTCGGCTCGCCGGCGCCGTCGACCAGGTACGCCGTGACCACACTGTGCGGGCTGGCGACCACCTCCGCGAAGAACGGTGCGGGGGTGGGGTTGGCGGCGCTGTCCGGCAGCACCCTTCCGACGAACCGGTCGCCGAGAGCCTCGGTGTATGCGGCGAATCGCTGGGCCCGGCACCACTTGTCGCCGGCGAAGCGGTAGGCCAGGACCGTCAGGTCGTCCCGGTCGAGGCGGTCGGCGACGGCCCGCAGGTCGTTGGGCGCGATCTCGAGCCCGGCGGGGTCGTCGAGCGGCAGGGACGGCTGGCACACGACCGGCGCGAGTACCGACTCCTCGAGCACCATGGTCAGCGCGAAGTTCCCGGTGAAGCACATGCCGATCGCGCCGACGCCGGGGCCACCGCACTCCTCGTGTGCCAGCCGCGCCAGCGCTCGCAGCCACCGGGTGACGGGGCTCGTCCGGTTGGCCCCGAAGGCGCGGAACTCGGCGCTGACACAGGCCCGCTGCATGACGGCGGTGCCCTCCTCGACGAGGGGGACCGCGCCGTCCCGCCCGAACAGCGAAGGCAGGTAGACGGTGAAGCCTGCCTCGCGCACCCAGCGGGCGAAGCGCGCGACCTGCGGGCTGATGCCGGGCATCTCCGGCAGCACGATCACCGCCGGGCCCCTGCCGCTCACCCGGACGACCTTGGCGACGCTGTCCAGGGTGACGGTGCGGGCCTCGAAGTCCTCGAGCGGATCGTCCTCGGTCATCTGACGGGTCGGCATCGGCGGCGCCCCCTGGTTGTCGAATCGGTCTGCTCGGTGCGAGCACGATGATCCTGTCTGCCGTGAGGCCCGGTCGGCGAGGGGCGCGGTCGCCACATTTGCGGCCGATCTCGCCATCCCTACCGTGGCGGCCGAGGCCGGCGGAACTGCCGGCGGTACTCGGCTGCGCTGACGCCCACCCGCTCGACGAACAGCCGGCGCAGAGCGCCCGGGTCCTGGTAGCCGATCCGTCGGGGGATGTCGCCCAGCGGCACGTCGGTCGCGGCGAGCAGGTGCTTGGCGGCCCGGACCCGGGCCTCCAGCAGGAAGGCCAACGGCGACCGGCCGGCCTCGGCGCCGAACCGGCGCAGCAGCGTCCGGCTGCTGACGTGGAACTCGCCCGCCAACCGCGACAGGTTGTACGGCTCCCTCAGGTGCTCGACCAGCCACCGCCCGACCTCGTCGGCGAACGGCCCGCCGGCCGCCGGCACCATGGCCTCGACGATGTACGGCGCCTGGCTGGTCCGGTTCTCGGACACCAGCGTTACCCGGGCGGTGGTGCTCGCGACGTCCTCGCCCAGGTGTTCGCGGACGAGGGCGGTCGCGAGATCGAGCGAGGCACTGAACGCCGCCGTCGTGGTGATGTGCCCGTCGTGCACGATCAGCGACTCCACGCACACCGTCGTGAGCGGATGGCGCCGGCCCAGCTGCGAGGCGTACAGCCACGAGGTGGTCGACCGGCGCCCGTCGAGCGCCCCGGCCTGACCGAGCAGGAAGGCGCCGACGCACACCGACGCGATCCGGGTACGACGCGCCGCGGCCGCACGGAGGAAGTCGACCTCGCGTTCCCATCCGGCGAGTCGGGCGTCGGTGTCCTCGGCGGGGACGAACTCGAATCCGGGCACCACGAGCAGGTCGAACCCGTGGTGCCACCGTCGCACCCCGATGGGGAACCCGCCGGCGGCGGTCACTGGGGAGTCCGACGCCCCGATCACCGACACCTCGAACAGGTCCGCGGCGGCGACACCGCGCTGCCGGGCCACGCGGTTGGCGATGCGGAGCATGTCGGAGAAGACGAAGATCTCGGCCGCGAAACAGCCGTCGTAGGCCAGGATTCCGATCCGCATGGCCGCCATTGTTCACCAGCGCCTACCGGCGGCGGATCCGCCCGACCACCAGCAGTGCCACCAGGGTGACGGCCAGCAGCAGCGTGGTGTCGGCGGCGGCCTGGAACACCTGCCCGCGGTCGGTGAGCCCGAAGATGGTGACCGGCAGGGTCTTCCACGTGGCCGGATACACCATGACGGTGGCGCCGAGTTCGCCCATCGACAGAGCGATGGCCAGGCCGGCGGCGGCGCCGAGCGCGGGCCGCAGCAGCGGCAGGGTGATCCGGGTGAGCACCCGCCCCGGGCCGGCGCGGAGACCGCTGTGAACCTGCCCAAGGCCTCCCTGGTGCGCGCCGAACTCGAGGCGCTGCTGGTCGGGCTCGAGGAGGGCGACGCCGTCCCGGCGGAGCGGGAGCTCGCGGTCCGCTGCGGGGTGTCCCGGGAGACCGTCCGGCAGGCCCTGCACGAACTCCTCGTCGAGGGCCGGGTCGAGCGTCGGGGCCGCGGCACCGTCGTCGCCAGTCCCAAACTCGTGCAACCGCTCTCGTTGCGCTCCTACACAGAGGGGGCACTCAGTCAGGGGCGGGTGCCCGGCCGCGAGCTGGTCTCGCTCGGGCGGGTCCGGGCGGACGAGGAGCTGGCGGCGGAGTTGGACCTGCCGGTCGGGTCCGAGGTCGTCCACCTGGAGCGGGTGCTGCTGGCGGACGGCAACAAGATCGGGCTGGAGAGCACGTACCTGCCGGCCCGGCGGTTCGGGGAGTTGGCCGAGACATTCGACCCCTCGGGGTCGCGGTACGCGGCGATCCGTGCGACCGGGGTGGTGTTCACCTCGGCGACCGAGCGGATCGAGACGGTGCTGGCGTCGCCACGCGAGGCCGCGCTGCTGGACTCGGCCACGTCCATGCCGGTGTTGTTGCTGCACAGGACGTCCCTGGACGCCGAGGGCGTGCCGATCGAGCGGGTCCGGTCCCTGTATCGGGGCGACCGGGTGGCGTTCGTCGCGACGTTGCGCGAGTAGGCAGCTCCGCCGCCGGTGGGCACTTTTGGTGGCTCGAGGTACCAAAAGTGTGCACCGGCGCGAAGCGCCCCCACCGCCGACGTGCGCGGGCGCTGCTGCGTCGACTGGGGCGAGATGCCGAGCTGGGACAAAGTCGTTTCCAGGCCTCCCGCCGGGGGCATGTGTCGGTTTTCACCCGATCCCGGTCCCGGCGAGATGTCCGCTGGGTGTTCAGGATTCGCGCATTCGCGGCCACGGGCGGCCCGCACGGCGCTCTATGTCGAGGTTGAACCGTTCGAGCATCGCGGCGAAGGCGGCGACGTCGTCGGGTTCCCAGTCGGCCATCACCCGGTCGAGCCCGTCGACGTTGCCGGCCCGCTCGGCGTCGAGGCGTTGGCGGCCCTCGGCGGTGATCCGGAACTTGCGGGCCATCCCGCCGTCGGGGTCCGGGATGCGTTCGACCAGGCCGGAATTGAGCATGGCGGTGCTCTGGCGGCTGATGGTCGAGGTGTCCAGGCCGAAGGCCTCGCTGAGTTCGCCTACGGACATCGGGCCGTCGATGCAGAGGCGGCTGAGCAGGGCGTAGGCGCTGGCGTCCAGGTGGCCCTCACCGCGGCGGGGGCGGGTGAGGTGCCGCCCGAGCAGCATGGTCTCGAACTCGATCCGGTCCGTGGGCTTGTCCATGCGGGTCCTTCCGTCGCCCCGGCCCGGGGCGCGCTGCGCGGTTTGTCCGTATTGCACGATACATGCCTATTGCATGGTGCGGACAGTTTGCATCATGCAATAGATGTGTATTGTGCACACTCTGTGTATCGAGCACATCGGTGCCACCCGTGAAGTCGAGGAGATCGCCCGTGTCAGGTCCGAGTCCAACCGCCAACCCGAAGGGCCTCGTCGGTGTGCTGGCGTTCACCGGCATCGTCGCCGCGCTGATGCAGACGCTGGTCGTCCCGCTGATCGCCGACCTCCCGCTCCTGCTCGACACCACCGCATCGAACGCCTCCTGGGTGATCACCGCGACGCTGGTCGCCGGCGCGGTGTGCGTCCCGATCACCGGCCGGCTCGGCGACCTCTACGGCAAGCGGCGCATGCTGCTCGTCTGCACGGTGCCGCTGATCGTGGGTTCGGTGATGTGTGCGCTCGCGACGTCCGTGGTGCCGATGATCGCCGGCCGCGCCCTGCAGGGCATGGGCATGGGCCTGATCCCGATCGGCATCAGCGCCCTGCGTGACCTGGTGCCCAGGGAGAAGCTGAACACGTCGATCGCCCTGATGAGTGCGTCGATGGGCATCGGCGGCGCGCTCGGCCTGCCGATCGCCGCGGCCGTCACGCAGAACACCAGCTGGCGGGTGCTGTTCTGGGGCGCCGCCGTCCTCAGCGTGGTGATCGCCGGACTGATCTGGAAGGTCGTGCCCGCCACCCCGGTCGACCCCGACGCCGGCAGGTTCGACCCCATCGGCGCGGTCGGCCTCGGCGTCGGCCTCGTGTGCCTGCTCCTCGGCGTGTCCAAGGGCGCGGTCTGGGGCTGGAGCAGCGGAACCATCGTCGGCCTCTTTGTCGTCGCGATCGCCGTCCTGCTGGCCTGGGGCTGGTGGGAGCTGCGCACCAGCGATCCGCTGGTCGATCTCCGGACCACCGCGCGGCCGCAGGTGTTGCTGACCAACGTCGCCGGCGTTGTCGTCGGCTTCGCGATGTACGCGCAGTCGCTGATCCTGCCGCAGCTGTTGCAGCTGCCCGAGGCCACCGGATTCGGTCTGGGACAGTCGATGCTGGCGATGGGCCTGTGGATGGTGCCGGGCGGCCTGGTGATGATGGCGCTCTCCCCGGTCGGCGCCAAGCTCTCCTCGGCGCGCGGGCCTAAGGTCACCCTGATCGTCGGTGCCCTGATCATCGCGGTCGGCTACGCCTCGTCGATGCTGCTGATGGGCACGGCCTGGGGCCTGATGATCGTCGCCGCCATCTGCGGCGCCGGCACCGGCTTCGCCTACGGTGCGATGCCGGCCCTGATCATGAGCGCGGTCCCGCACTCGGAGACCGCCGCGGCCAACGCCTTCAACACGCTCAGCCGGTCCATCGGCACGTCGATCGCCGCCGCCGTCGTCGGCCTCGTCCTCGCCCAGATGAGCGTCCAGGTCGGCGAGTACACGCTGCCCACCGAGAACGGCTTCCGGACCGGACTGCTGCTGGGCTGCGGCGTCGCGCTCGTCGCCGCCGTCGTCGCCGCGTGCATCCCGACGGGTCGACGGGCGCCGGAGGTGCCGACCGTCGGGTCCGAGGACGAGCTGGTGTCCGCGCGGAGCTGACCTGCAGCCGAACCACCCGGGCCCGGCGGACATCCCTCGTGGAGGTTCGCCGGGCTCGCCCGTTCGGGCGCTCGCGCGGCGCGTAGCCTTGCACCCATGTCTGTGCGCACCCAGCTCCGCCCCGGAAACGTCTCGCCGACCCTCGCCGTCCCCGCCAAGATCGAGCGGCCGGAGTACGCGTGGAAGCCGACCGTCAACGAGGGCAACGAGCCGTGGGTGCAGACCCCCGAGACGATCGAGAAGATGCGAGTGGCGGGCCGGATCGCCGCGCAGGCCCTCGCGGAGGCGGGCAAGGCGGTGGCGCCCGGCGTCACCACCGACGAGCTGGACCGGATCGCGCACGAGTACATGTGCGACCACGGTGCCTACCCGTCCACGTTGGGCTACAAGGGTTTTCCCAAGTCGTGCTGCACCTCGCTCAACGAGGTCATCTGCCACGGCATCCCGGACTCCACGGTGATCGAGGACGGTGACATCGTCAACATCGACGTCACCGCCTACATCGACGGCGTGCACGGCGACACCAACGCCACCTTCCTGGCGGGCGACGTCTCCGAGGAGCACCGGCTGCTCGTCGAGCGCACCCGTGAGGCCACCATGCGGGCCATCAAGGCGGTCCGGCCGGGCCGCGAACTGAACGTGATCGGCCGGGTGATCGAGGCCTACGCGAATCGCTTCGGCTACGGCGTGGTGCGCGACTTCACCGGCCACGGCATCGGTGAGACGTTCCACAACGGACTGGTGATCCTGCACTACGACCAGCCGAACGTGGACACGGTCATCGAGCCCGGCATGGTCTTCACCATCGAGCCGATGATCAACCTCGGCACCCCCGACTACGAGATGTGGGCCGACGACTGGACCGTGGTCACCGCCGACCGCAAGTGGACCGCGCAGTTCGAGCACACCATCGTGGTGACCGAGACGGGTACGGAAATTCTCACCCTCCCGTGAAGGGCGCACTGCTCGTAGCCGGGACCACCTCCGACGCCGGCAAGAGCGTGCTGGTCGCCGGGCTGTGCCGGATGCTGGCCCGGCGCGGCGTCTCGGTGGCGCCGTTCAAGGCGCAGAACATGTCGAACAACTCCGTCGTCACCCTCGACGGCGGCGAGATCGGCCGCGCCCAGGCCCTGCAGGCGCAGGCCTGCGGGCTCGCGCCCAGCGTCCGCTTCAACCCGGTGCTGCTCAAGCCCGGCAGCGACCGCACCTCGCAGCTGGTGGTGCGGGGCCGCGCGGTCACCACCGTCGGCGCCCGGGACTACGTCGAGCACCGGCAGTGGCTGCGCAAGGTGGTCGCCGAGGAACTGGCCGCGCTGCGCGAGCAGTACGACGTGGTGATCTGTGAGGGCGCCGGCTCGCCCGCCGAGATCAACCTGCGGGCAACGGATCTGGCGAACATGGGGCTGGCGCAGGCCGCGCAGCTGCCGGTGATCGTGGTCGGGGACATCGACCGCGGCGGGGTACTGGCCCACCTGTTCGGCACCGTGGCGGTGCTGGACGCGGCCGACCAGGCGCTGATCGCCGGGTTCGTGGTCAACAAGTTCCGCGGCGACGTGGGGCTGCTCGAACCCGGGCTCGAACAGCTCCGGGTGATGACCGGCCGGCCCACGCTCGGCGTGGTGCCGTTCGCCGAGGGCCTGTGGATCGACGCCGAGGACTCGCTGTCCACGGTGGCCGACGCGCCCGTCGGCCGGCCCGGCCCGCCCGTCGGGCAGGCGTGGCTGCGGGTGGCCGCGGTGCGGCTGCCACGGGTGTCCAACGCCACCGACGTCGAGGCGCTGGCCTGCGAGCCCGGGGTGTCCGTGCACTGGGTGACCGAGCCGTCCCGGTTGCAGGACGCGGACCTGGTGGTGCTGCCCGGCAGCAAGTCCACCGTCACGGACCTGGCGTGGCTGCGGTCGAGCGGGATCGCGGACGCCCTCACCGCCCGGGCCGCGGCCGGCCGGCCGATCCTCGGGATCTGCGGCGGCTACCAGATGCTGGGCCGCACCATCGTCGACGACGTCGAGTCCGGGTCCGGGGCCGTCGACGGGCTCGGCCTGCTCGACCTGGACGTCGAGTTCGCGGCCGAGAAGGTGCTGCGGCAGGCGACGGGGACCTCCGAGCCCGGCGTCCCGGGCGCGGCAGTCGCGGTGTCCGGCTACGAGATCCACCACGGCCGGGTGGTCCGCACCGGCGACGCGCCGTTGCTGCGCGGGGCCGACGGCGTCGCTGAGGGCAGCGTCCGCGGCGCGGTGCTGGGCACCCACTGGCACGGGCTGCTCGAGTCCGACGGATACCGTCGCGCGCTGCTGACCTGGGTCGCCGGGCAGACCGGCCGCGCGTTCACCGTCGCGCCGGACACCTCCGTCGCCGCCGAGCGCGCCGCCCAGCTGGACCTGCTGGCCGATCTGGTGGAGCGGCACCTGGACGTGGACGCGGTGCTGGCGTTGATCAAGGGCGGTGCGCCTCAGGGTCTTCCGGTCCTGGAGCACTTCCTGGCGGTGGGTCAGTAGCCTCGGCCAGCTCACCGAGCGGGTGGCCGAAGTGCGCGGCCCACTGCGCGGGTGTCGCGTAGAAACGCCGGTCCCGCAGGGTCGGGTCCGCGAGAAGCCGCACGGCCGAGGACCTTTCGGCCGCCGAGGCGCCGACGGCGACGGCCCGCAGGATCGCCGACGGGTGCCGTCGCCGGGTGGCCGCCGCCAGTCCAGGGTCAGTCGCGGTCAGCGCGGTCAGCGCGGTCGCGGCGGGCAGGAACTCGTCGGCGACGGTCCCGGCGGTGGCTCGGTCCGGAGACCGGGAGTAGTCGGTCACGGCGTCGCCCGGCGCAGCGCGGCCCAGGACACCCCGATCGCCAGCACGGCCAGCGCCAGCGGCAGCACCACCATCGGCACCGCCCGGTTCACCTCCTGGAACCAGGCGCCGATGCTCGGCCACGCCCGCGCCCAGGTCACCAGGACGGCCGCCAGCGAGAGGCCGCCGAGGACGGTGACGCCGGCAGTGAGCACCCCGGTGACCTTCCAGCGCTGGTAGACGGCGCCGGCGGCCAACGCGATCGCGGCGACCAGCAGCAGGTTGGCGAACAGGGCGAGGAACTGCAGGGCGGGGCTGTCGGTGAAGTAGTGGGAAAGGCCGAACATCCGCATCCGCACGCCCCATCCGTCGGTGGCCGCCTCGACCACCGACAGGAGGTAGAGCGCGAGGGCGAAGACGACGGACTGCGCCAGGGCCATCAGCGCGGTGGCGGTGAAGAACTCACGGCGGGTGACGCTGAGGCCGAGTGCGAACGGGAACGTCTGCGTCATCGCCTGCAGGTAGAAGGCCAGGACGAAGCCGTAGACGGCGAACACGCTGCCCGTGAAGTTGTCGTCCTGGTCCGACTGCACCAGGGAGAAGATCACGTAGCTGATCAGGAACGAGCCTGCGAGGATGCCGACCGGCCAGGCGATCAGCAGCGGCCAGGCCACGGTGTGCAGGCGCAGCGTCGCGCCGATCCGGGAGCCGGCGGTGGCGTCGTCCTGGACGGGCACGGTGGCGGTGGCGGTGGCGGTGGGGGAGTCGGTGATCACCGGGTCGGCTCCTTCGTGGCGGTGGTGCTCCGGATGACGAGTTCCTGCAGCGACGCGGGTTCGAGCGTGACGCCGTCCTCGCGGAGTCGGGCGACCTCGGCGCCGGACGCGGTGCGGCGCACGGTCGCGCGGGCCTGCTCGCCGAGCGACTCGCGGTGCAGCACGGTGGCACCCGCGCTGAATGCGTCCACGGCGGCGGCCGGGCCGGTGGCGACGACGGCGCGGTGGCGCAACGCGTCGGCGTCGTCGTCCATGATGATCCGGCCCCGGTCGATGACGATGACGTGCTCGAGCAGGTTGGCGACCTCGTCGATGAGGTGGGTGGACAGCACGACGGTGCGCGGCTGCTCGGCATAGTCGGCGAGCAACCGGTCGTAGAAGAGCTGTCGGGCAACGGCATCGAGGCCGAGGTAGGGCTCGTCGAAGAGTGTGAGCGGGGCGCGGGATGCGAGGCCGATGACCACCCCGAGTGCCGAGCGCATGCCGCGGGAGAGCTTCTTGACCTTGCGGCCCAGGGGAAGTTGGAAGTCGTCGAGGAGTTGGTCGGCGAAGTCGCGGTCCCAGCCGGGCAGCAGGTGCCGCGCGGCGGTGAGGACGTGCCGCACGCACAGGTCCTCCGGGTAGGACTGGCTCTCCCGGACGAAGCAGAGGTTGCGCAGCACCCGGGGGTTCTCGAACGGCGTCTCGCCGAACACCTCCACCCGTCCGGTGGTCTGCAGCGCCTGGCCGGTGAGGGTCTGCATCAGCGTGGTCTTGCCCGCGCCGTTGCGGCCGAGCAGGCCGTAGATCTTGTCGCGTTCGAGGGTGAGGGTGACGCCGTCGAGCGCGTCGACGTCGCCGTAGCGCATGCCGACCTCGCGCACGGTGACGACCGGTTGCTCGGCGAGGGCGGTGCGGTTCATCGGGTCTCCTCCCACTGGTCGAGCATGGTCTTGAGCTCGGGGATCGTCATGCCGAGCTTGTCGGCCTCGGCGACGAGCGGCTCGATGTACTGGCGCGCGAAGTGCTCGCGTCGCCGAAACCGGAGCGCGTCGCGCGCGCCTGGCGTGACGAACATGCCGATGCCTCGTTTCTTGTAGAGGATTCCCTCGGTGACCAGCTGGCCGAGGCCCTTGGCGGCGGTCGCCGGGTTGATCCGGTGGAACGCGGCGAGCTCGTTGGTCGAGGGGGCCTGGCCGTCCTCCGGCAGGGATCCGTCGATGATCGAGTTCTCGACCAACTCGGCGATCTGCTGGAAGAGCGGCCTGCCGTCGTCGATCACCGGAATCCCCACCGTCGCCGGCTCGCTGGTTCATTACTCATGTAATGAACCATAGAACCGGCGCGGCGGGGGGCGCAACCCTTCGCGCACGGTTTTCCCGACCGGGGCGCGGCGGCGTGTACCGTCCGTTGCCATGGAGTTGACGGAAGTGTCGGTCGGCGAGGTCGTCTACACCGTGCGCATGGACGGTCCCGAGAGTGCCCACGTGGTGGTGCTGCTGCCCGGCGCCGGCGAGGACGCTTCGGTGTTCGACGCCGTCTGCGAGCGGTTGCACGGCTCCGACCTGCGCACCGTGGTGCCCGACACGATCGACGGCCTCGACGTGGCGGGGGTGCTCGCCCTCCTCGACGCGTTAGGCCTGAAGTACGTCAACCTCGCCGGCAACAGGGAAGGCGCTGCGCTCGCCTGGCAGGCCGCCGCCCGCACCTTCGGCCGGTTCAAGAGCCTCGTCGTCGCCGACAGTCCGCACCCCGCGGTGGCCGGCGCCGACTGTCCGGCGGTGGAGGTCCCGTCCACGCTGGTGATCGGCGGGCCCGAGGCCCGGCCCGACGCCGACGCCAGCGGCCGACGCTGCTACTCCGACTTCCGGGTCGTCGAACTCGACGGCGTCGAGTCGGTGCCGCGCGCCGCGGCCGCCGCGTTCGCCGCAGAGATCTCGCTGCGCACCAGCATGTGGTGAGGCGCTGCACGGGTGTTGATCGACGACTCCCGCTTCGGGTCCCGCCGCAAGCAGCGCACTAGACTCTGCCGGTGCTCGACACCGTCCCCGCCGCCTCCGACGAAACGTCGGTCCGCTCGGCCCTGCGATCCCCCCGCCGGCTGACCACGGAGGCCCTGGCGGGCCTGGTGACGGCACTTGCCCTGATCCCCGAGGTGATCTCGTTCGCGGTCATCGCGGGCGTCGACCCCAAGGTGGCGCTGTACACGTCGTGCATCATGGCGATGACGATCGCGTTCGTCGGCGGCCGCCCCGCGATGGTCTCGGCCGCGGCCGGCGCCACGGCGCTGGTGGTGGCGCCGCTCGTGGCGTCGCACGGCATCGACTACCTGATCGCCGCGGTGTGGTTGGCCGGCGGGTTGCAGATCGTCCTCGCGCTGGCTGGGGTCGCGCGGCTGGTGCGGTTCATCCCGCGGTCGGTGATGATCGGCTTCGTCAACGCGCTCGCGATCCTCATCTTCGGCGCCCAGTTGAGGCACCTGTTCGATGTGCCGTGGCTGGTGTACCCCCTCGTCGCCGCGGGTCTCGCGATGGTCGTGTTCGTCCCGAAGCTGACGCGGGCGGTCCCGGCCCCACTGATCGCGATCGTGGTGCTCACCGGGGTCGTCGCCCTGTTCCACCTGGACGTGCCCGACGTCGCCGACCAGGGCGAGCTGCCGTCGGGGCTGCCCACCTGGATGATCCCGGATGTCCCCTGGACGTGGGAGACCCTCACGATCGTCGCGCCGTTCGCACTCGGTCTCGCCCTGGTGGGTCTGCTCGAGTCGCTGCTGACCGCGAAGCTCGTCGACGACATCACCGACACCCCGTCGGACAAGACCCGCGAGTCCTGGGGCCAGGGCGTCGCGAACATGGCCGGCGCACTGTTCGGCGGCATGGGCGGCTGCGCGATGATCGGGCAGACCATGGTCAACGTGAAGGAGGGCCAGGCGCGCACCCGCATCTCCACGTTCCTCGCCGGGGCGTTCCTGCTGGTCCTGTGTGTGACGGTCGGCGACGTGGTCGGCGCGATCCCGATGGCCGCGCTGGTCGCGGTGATGCTGGTGATCGCGGTGACCACCTTCGACTGGCGCAGCATCGCGCCGCGCACCCTGCGGCTGATGCCGCGCAGCGAAACCTTGGTGATGGTGGTGACGGTCGTCGGCACCCTCGCCACCGAGAACCTTGCCGTCGGTGTCGTCCTCGGTGTGCTGACGGCGACGGTGGCGTTCGCGCGTCGGGTCGCCCACATGGCCTCGGTCGCCGCCGCCGACCGCGACCGGGACGGAGGGGTCGAGCGGGTTTACCGGGTTACGGGACAACTGTTCTGGGCGTCGAGCAACGACCTGGTCCACCGGTTCGACTACGACGCCGACCCCGAGGCGGTGGTCATCGACCTCACCGACGCCGAGGTGTGGGACGCGTCGACCGTGGCCACGCTCGACGCGGTGCGCGAGAAGTACGAGGCGCGGGGGAAGTCCGTCCGGATCGTCGGCCTCGGGGGCGCCGGACTGGGCCGGCTCGAGCGTCTGTCCGGGCAGCTCTGACCGCTCGTCGCACCTGTCTCGCCGCTCGGCGCTTCGCGTGCCCGCATGATTTGAACTCGTGGCCGCCGACGCGTTAACGTTCAGCAACGCCGAGTCTTAGCGGCGGTAACGAACTCGTCCGGAAGGGACCTCGATGCGCGGCCCCGCAGCAACCGCCACCACGATGCACATGCGTGGTTGTTGTTGCATGCGTCAGCGCTGAGACGAGACCCCGCGCGACGGCACATCCAAGGCCGTCCCGTTCCCGAAGTGCGAATCCTCCCACCGGGCACCCACACGTCGCAGCGCCAGTAGCCCGCCGGTGCCCCGTGGGGAAAGGACCCGTTCCATGTCCGCCCGCTCACTCCCGATCATCGATCTGGAGAACCTCGACGTCGACGCTCTCCGTGAGGTCACGCACGAGATCGGATTCTTCTACCTGACCGGTCACGGCATCGACCAGCAGCTCACCGACGACCTGATCGCCGCTGCCCGTGAGTTCTTCGCGCTGCCCGAGGCCGACAAACTCGAGATCGAGAACAGCAACTCGCCGCACTTCCGCGGTTACACCCGCGTCGGCGGCGAGCGCACCCAGGGCTACATCGACTGGCGCGAGCAGCTCGACATCGGGCCCGAGCGTGCCGCGGTGGAGCCGATCGACCCGGCCCGCCCGTGGGACGTGCTGCACGGGCCCAACCTGTGGCCGGCCCGGGTCCCGCGGCTGCGCGACCTGGCGCTCGAGTGGTCGGCCCAGGCGCAGTCCGCGGGGCTCCGGCTGATCAGCGGATGGGCGGTCTCGCTCGGCGCGCCCGCCGACTTCTTCGACGCCGCGTTCGCCGACCCCGATCCGCTGCTGAAGATCGCCCGCTACCCGGGCCACGACGGCTCGGTCACCGACCAGGGCGTCGGCAGCCACAAGGATGTCGGGGCGCTGACCCTGCTGTACCCGGAGCCCGGCAGCGCCGGTTTCCAGGTGGAAACGGACGACGGCTGGCTCGACGTCGCACCGATCCCCGGACATCTGCTCGTCAACATCGGCGAGCTGCTCGAGGTGGCCACCGGCGGTTACCTCAAGGCCACCGTGCACCGGGTGCTGCCGCCGGCCGCCGGCACCGACCGGGTCTCGCTGCCGTTCTTCCTCAACCCCGGCTACGACCACGCCCTGCCGACGGTGTCGCTGTCGCCCGAACTCGCGGCCGAGGCCGCCGGCGTCGGACCCGACCAGCACGGCGGCACCCTGCACGCCCGTTACGGACTCAACGCCCTCAAGTCGCGCCTGCGCGCGCATCCGAACGTCACCGAGCGGTACCACCGCGACCTGCTCGACCTGCCCGCCCTGCGCGGCTGACCCTCTCGACCCCACCGGAAGGTATCTCCCAATGTTCTTGCGCCGCACCGCTGTTCTCTCCGCCGCCGCCCTGCTCACCGTCGGACTCGCCGCCTGCTCCTCGGGCGGTGACGGGGAGAAGCTGGTGATCTCCGCGTCGAGCACGCCGCACGTCGAGATCCTCGAGCACATCGCCGACTCCGGCGCCCTCGGCGACGTCAAGCTCGACATCAAGCCCGTCACCGGCGAGATCGACCCCAACGAACTGCTCGTCGCCGGCGACGTGCAGGCCAACTACTTCCAGCACGCCCCGTACCTCGCCGACTGGCAGAAGCAGAAGGGCGTCGACGACCTCGTCTCCGTCGCCGACGTGCACCTCGAGCCGATGGGCCTGTACTCCGAGAAGGTCACCGCCGTCGACCAGATCGCCGACGGGTCGACCATCGCCCTGCCCAAGGACACCACCAACTTCGCGCGCGGCCTGTACCTGCTCGAGTCGGCCAAGCTGATCGAGATGGACGTGCCGTTCGCCGACGCCGACCTGTCCGTCGTCACGCAGAAGAACATCAAGGCCAACCCGAAGAACCTGAAGTTCGTCGAGATCGAGCGCTCCCAGATCGCCCGCAACCTCGGCGACCCGCAGATCACCGCGGCCGTCATCAACTCGAACTACGCGATCGAGGCCGGCCTGGTCCCGGCCGACGACGCGCTGCTCTCCGAGAACGTCGAGAACAACCCGTTCGCGAACCTGCTCGTCGTTCGCGCCGCGACGGAGAACGACCCGGGCGTCAAGGCCCTCGCCGCCGCACTCGTCTCCCCGGAGACCGCCGCCTGGATCCAGGAGAACTACCACGGTTCCGTCGTCCCGGTTCACGCGGCCAACTGATGATCGTCGTCGAGAACCTGGTCAAGACCTACCCCGCCGCCGCAGGCGCGGGGGAGGTCTCGGCCCTGCGCGGCATCGACCTCGAGATCGCCGAGGGCGAGATCTTCGGCATCGTCGGGCCGTCGGGTGCGGGCAAGTCGACGCTGCTGCGGTGCCTGAACCTGCTCGAGAGCCCGACCAGCGGGCGCATCGTGCTCCGCGGCGACGACGTCTCGCAGCTGACCGGCGCCGGCCAACGGCAGGCGCGTCGCCGCATCGGCACCGTGTTCCAGCAGTTCAACCTGCTGCACTCGCGGACGGTGCGGGCGAACATCGAGTTCCCGCTGGAGCTGGCCGGACTGGGCCGCACGCAGCGCCGGGCCCGCGCCGACGAGCTGATCGAGCTGGTCGGGCTGGCGGGGAAGGAGAAGGCCTTCCCCTCGCAGCTCTCCGGCGGCCAGCAGCAGCGGGTCGGCATCGCCCGCGCCCTCGCGTCGGAGCCGGACGTGCTGCTGTGCGACGAGGCGACCAGCGCCCTCGACCCCGACACCACCGACCAGGTGCTGGACCTGCTGGCCGAGCTGAACCGCAGGATCGGCGTCACCGTCGTGCTCATCACCCACGAGCTGGGGGTGCTGCGCCGCATCTGCACGTCCGCCGCCCGGCTCGACGACGGCCGGATCGCCGAGACCGGCCGGATCCTCGACCTGGTCGGTACGCCCGGCTCGGTCCTGGGGTCGGCGATCGTCCCGGTCGGGGACGATCCGTCCGCGGGGGACGGCGCGGACACGGCGCTGGTCACGACGATCGGTGACGAGGCGCACGGGCCGTGGCTTGCCCAGCTCGTGCGCAAGCTCGACGTCGACATCTCGGTGGTCGGGGGTCGCGTGGAACAGGTCGCCGGCGTCACCGTCGGCCGGCTGCGTCTGCGCTTCGGCCCCGACGTGAACCGGGCGGACGTCGCCGCGTTCGTGGACGCCCAGCCGGGTACCACCCTGGCCTGGGGCGAGGGACCGGAAACGATCGACGCAGTGACGCAGGGAGCAACCGCATGAACAAGCTGACCTGGTTCGACTCGCTGCCCGAGGTGTGGGAGGCGACGCAGGAGACCCTCTACATGGTGTCGATCTCGTTCCTGCTCACCGTGATCGGGGGGATCCTGCTCGGCGTGGTGCTGCACGTGACCTCGCCGAGTGGGCTGTGGCCGCAGCGCGCCGTCAACGGCGTGCTCGGCGCGATCGTCAACATCTTCCGGTCGCTGCCGTTCCTGATCCTGATGATCGCCCTGATCGGCGTCACCCGGCTGGTCGTCGGCACCGCGATCGGACCGACCGCGGCGATCGTGCCGCTGACGATCGGCGCGATCCCGTTCTACGCGCGCGTGGTCGAGTCGTCGCTGCGCGAGGTCCCCGTCGGCCGCGTCGAGGCGGCGCAGGCGATGGGGGCGACCAACGGTCAGATCGTGCGCAAAGTGCTGCTGCCGGAGTCGGTTTCGTCGCTGGTGGCGGGCGCGACCCTGACCGTGGTGCTGCTCGTCGGGTACTCGGCGATGGCCGGCGTCATCGGCGGCGGCGGGCTCGGCGACTTCGCGATCGTCTACGGCTACCAGCGGTTCAACACGCCGGTGCTGCTGGTCGCGGTGGTGGTGCTCATCGTGCTGGTGCAGATCCTGCAGTCCATCGGCGACGGCGTCGTGCGGGCGTTGGCCCACCGGCGCTGACGCGCCCGTGCGTGGGTTTGGTAGTCGGAGCTACCAAACCCACGCACCGGCGGCGGAGCCGCCTACAGGCCGAGGAGGGCGTTCTCGACGACCTCGGCCAGCGCCGGGTGGATCCAGTACTGGCCGCGGGCCATGTCCTGGGCGCTGAGGCCGAACGACATCGCCTGGATCAGCGGCTGGATCACCGTCGACGCCTGCGCGCCGATGATGTGCGCGCCGAGCAGCCGTCCGGTGCCGCGCTCGGCGATCACCTTGCACAGTCCCTCGGTGTCCTCCATCGCCCAGCCGTACGCGACGTCCGAGTAGCTCTGCACCTTCACCGAGATGTCGAGGCCCTGCTCGCGGGCCTGCTCCTCGGTGAGCCCGACGTCCGCGATCTRCGGGTCGGTGAACACCGCGGCCGGCACGAACCGGTGATCGGTCTCGACCAGGTCGGCGTCCTCGGCCCACGCGCCGCGCAGCAGGTTCTCCCGCACCACCCGCGCCTCGTGGTTGGCGACGTGCTTGAGCTGGTAGGGCGAGGACACGTCGCCGAGCGCGAACACCCCCTCGGCGGTGGTGCGCTGGTACCGGTCGACCACCACGCGGCCGGTCTCGTCGACGTCGATGCCCGCCGTGTCGGCGCCGAGCCGGTCCCCGTTCGGGGCGCGGCCCACCGCGACGAGCAGGGCGTCGCCGGCGACCCGGCTGCCGTCCGCCAGCTCGATCTCCACGGAGTCGCCGTCGCCGCGCACCGACGCGACCGGGTGCCCGAGGCGCACGTCCCACTTGGCGTGGGCCAGCTCGGTGAACCGGTCGGAGATGTCGCGGTCGAGGTGGCGGAGCAGACGGTCGCCGCGGCCGATGATCGACACCCGGCTGCCCAGCGCGGAGAAGACGTGCGCGAACTCGGCACCGATGAAGCCGGAACCCAGGATCACCAGGTGTTCGGGCAGCTCCGGCAGCCGCATGATGTCGTCGTTGGTGTAGTACCGGACGCCGCTGTCGCGCACCTCGGCGGGGATGATCGGCCGCGACCCGGCGGCGATCACGACCTGGTCGGCGGTGATCACCTCGCCGGTCCCGGTGTCGATCCGGCGCGGTCCGACGAACCGGGCGTGGCCGGAGTACACGGTGGTGCTGGGGCTCTCGTCCCGCCGGTAGCGCATGCCGCCCGCCGAGATCGGGTCGATCCGGTCGAACACCCGGGCCACGATGTCCGGCCAGCGCACCTTGTCCACGTGCGCGTCCACGCCGTACCGGCCGGCGTGCTCGACGGTCCGCGCGACGTCCGCGGCGTAGACGAACATCTTGGTGGGGATGCACCCGACGTTCAGGCAGGTGCCGCCGAAGACGCCGTCCTCGAGGATCGCCACCTGCAGGTCCGCGAACCGGTCGTCGAGGATGGTGTTGCCGGAGCCGGATCCGATGATCGCGAGGTCGTAGTGGGTCATCGCAGGTGTCCGTTCAGCCAGTCGAGCCACTGGTCCAGTTCGGTGAAGGCCTGCTTGCGCGGCGCCTCGGTGGACAGGAAGACGTCGTGCCGTGCGCCCTCGATCGGAACGATGGTGGTCCGGTCGCCCAGACACCCCGCCCACCGGGCGATCTGCGTCACGTCGAGCACCAGGTCCGCCGCGTCGGACTTGTCCGTGTACTTGCGCGAGACGTGGGATTCCTTGGACCGCAGGATGAGTGAGGGCACACCGACGTCCAGGCCGCGGTGCAGGCGGGCGTGCCCGGCCCGGATCGCGCGCAGCCAGCCGAAGGTCACCGGGAATCCGCTGAGCGGCTTCCACTCCAGGTTGTAGTCCCACTCGCCACTCGAGTCGCGGTGCAGGCTGCGGCCGTAGACGTCCGAGAGTGGCTGGCCGACAGTGAGCTTGTCCCGGACCCGGCCGATCGCGTCGACCGCGACCGTCCCGACGCTGCGCAGGTAGGAGGGGCCCTGCAGGTCGAACCAGGGGCTGTTGAGGACCATGCCGGTCACCCCGGCACCCGCCACGCCCGCGGGCCGGGCCCGCACCCGGTCCATCCACAGCGGCACGATCAGGCCGCCGGTCGAGTGCGCCACGAGCAGGACGGAGCCCTCGCCGGTCCCGCCGGCGGCGTCCGCGTCGCCGCCGACCTCGGCCCGCACGATCTCCAGCGCCCGGTCGAGTTCCAGGTCGTAGGACGTGAGGTCGGTCACAAAATGTGGGGTCTGTCCGGGGCGAAGTGAACGGCCGCACTTGCGCAGGTCGAGCGCGAAGAACGCGTATCCTTGCTCGTGGAAGTGCTCTGCCAGGTGTTCCTGGAAGAAGTAGTCGGTGAATCCGTGGACGTACAGAACCGCGCGGCCGTGTTCCGCCGCGGAAGGGCCTTGTGGGGGGTGGTACCGGACCAGGGTGGCCTCGACCGTGCCCTCGCCGTCCGGATCGTTCCCGAGGGGGATGCTGCATTGCTGGTAGGCGTCGCCGAGGACGTCCGGAGCCCATGTAGTCACAGATCACAATGTTAGTGGGCTGGTATCCGGTCCGCAGTGGCGCACAATTGGGTGGGGTCATCGGCGTACTTATGCGCGGGTAACCTATCGGCTGCAGTCGGCGCGACTGCCCACTGCCAATGGACAAGGAAGTCGATTTTCCAGTGTCAGACAATAATGCGGTAGAGACCAAGACCGACGTAGTGCTCGTAGGTGCGGGCATCATGAGTGCCACCCTCGGGGCGCTCCTGCGACAGCTGCAGCCGGACTGGTCCATCAGTGTGTTCGAGCGGCTCGACGCCGCGGCCGCGGAGAGCAGCGACCCGTGGAACAACGCGGGCACCGGGCACTCCGCACTGTGCGAGCTCAACTACACGCCCGAGAACAAGGACGGCTCCGTCGACATCGCCAAGGCGATCAACGTCAACGAGCAGTTCCAGGTCTCGCGGCAGTTCTGGGCGCACGCGCTCGAGAACGGTGTGCTCACCGAGGCACGGGAGTTCGTCAACCCGGTCCCGCACGTGAGCTTCGTGCACGGCGCGGACAACGTGAAGTACCTGCGCAAGCGCTACGACGCGCTCGCCGGGAACCCGCTGTTCGCGGGCATGGAGTACACCGAGAGCCCCGACGAGTTCGCCCGTCGCCTGCCGCTGATGGCCAAGGGCCGCGACTTCTCGGAGCCGGTCGCGCTGAACTGGTCCGACGGTGGCACCGACGTCGACTTCGGCGCGCTCACCAAGCAGCTGCTCAACCACGTCGCGTCCTCCGGTGGCACCGTCCACTTCGGGCACGAGGTGACGGGGATCTCGAAGCAGTCCGACGGCAGCTGGACGCTCAAGGTGCACAACCGTCGCACCCGCGCGAGCAAGACCGTCAACGCCAAGTTCGTCTTCGTCGGCGCCGGCGGCGGCGCCCTGCACCTGCTGCAGAAGTCCGGCATCGCCGAGGCCAAGGGCTTCGGCGGGTTCCCGGTCAGCGGTGCGTTCCTGCGCTGCACCAACCCGGAGCTGATCGACCAGCACCGGGCGAAGGTGTACGGCAAGGCCGCGGTCGGCGCCCCGCCGATGTCGGTTCCGCACCTCGACACCCGGGTGATCAACGGCAAGCCGGGACTGCTGTTCGGACCCTACGCCGGCTGGTCGCCGAAGTTCCTCAAGCAGGGCCGGCTCACCGACCTGCCCGGGTCGATCAAGCCGAACAACCTGTTCTCGATGCTCGGCGTGGGTCTGACCGAGTTGGGCCTGACCAAGTACCTGATCTCTGAGCTGCTGCAGTCGCCGGAGGACCGGATCGGCACGCTCGGCGAGTTCGTCCCCGAGGCGCAGGGCAAGGACTGGGAGCTGATCACCGCCGGCCAGCGCGTGCAGGTGATCCGCCGCAAGGGCAAGGGCGGCGTCCTCGAGTTCGGCACCGCAGTCGTCACCGCCGGCGACGGCTCCATCGCCGGCCTGCTCGGCGCGTCCCCGGGCGCCTCGACCGCGGTCCCCGCGATGATCGACGTGCTGCAGCGCTGCTTCGGCGACAAGTTCGCCTCCTGGGAGCCGAAGCTCAAGCAGATGGTGCCCTCGCTCGGCGTCAAGCTGTCGGACAACGAGACGCTCTTCCGTGAGGTCTGGGACTGGACGAACCGCGTCCTCGAACTGGGCACCGACGAGATGGCCACCGCCGTCAACGCCTGACGTACACAGCTCTGCCGCTCGTGCGCGGTCGACGGG
>NZ_JBFUJP010000067.1:0-27596 GCF_056401315.1 Rhodococcus sp. P4_F5
CCTATGAGCATGATCGAGCAGGAAAGCCTCGAGCCGGGTGGCCCCCATCGCTACTGGATGTGGGCGGTGAGTGTGGTCGTGTTCGTTGCCGGGTTCGTTTCGATCCTGCTGGGCTTTCCATGGTGGAGCGCCGTGTTGGTTCTCGTGGTTGCTGTTGCGATTTGGGCAGCTGGGGAGCGCTTCCCTGTTCCGCGGTGGAAAGGACTGCTTCGAAAGCAGTAAAGGGCACCGAGAGTGACACCGGCGGGGCCAGTCCCGGTCTCATGCAGGTCCTCGGTGCTTCGGTGCGCAGGGTCTCAGTCGCCGATGTAGCCAGTCTCGAGGTTGATCTGGCTGAGGAAGTCACGGATCGACTCGCGATGTTCGTCAACCGTGTTCGGCTGCTGCTCTGCGGATGGAGCGTTCGCTCGGTCTTGAATGCTGGAATAGGCTACGTGTTGGAAGCTGGAGAATCCGTACCCCTCGTTCGGGCCTGATTCCCAGTGATAGTCGCAGGCTCCTGGTTCCTCTGGACGTAGCCTCACCGTGAAAATCTCGCCATCGACCGTCAAGGTGAACGGCCCATCGTCAGCCGTCGGTCTGCTGCCACCTGCGGGCTCGTCGTGATCCTCAGTACGCATGAATGCATCTTCACACGCAGTGAGCTTGTCGGATCGGACGCTCTCGGAGCCCGACAATTGTTCGCGGTGACTTGTGCCAGACCACTGAGCCGTCGAGTTGCGAGACCGTAAGCGGATGGGGGTCAAAGCACCCCGCGGGTGACTTCCGCTCGACTTCGAGGACAAGTACCCAGCGGGCTGGAGAAACGTCCTAGGTTGGGTGGATGTCGATGACGTGGCCGCAGATACGAGGTTTGAACTACAGCACGATGGGGCGGTCTGTCCGCGCCGACATGTGGAGCGACGACACCTTCGCGGGGCGGGTGTGGTTCTTGCCGCCCACGACGTGGCGTATCGAGGACGCTGCCGGCGAGGCGACGTACATCGAGGACGGCACTGATGAGTACCGTCGTGCCGACGACGGGGTGATGGTCCACACCGTCAAATCTCCGCATCGGTTTGTCATGACCATCGGTTCCGCGCCATCGCAACTCCTGCAGGCGTATGCCATGTGGCCGCTGGAGGATTCAGGGACGCAGCAGCGGTTGGCCCCGACGAGTCTGCCCTGTCCAGTGGAGGTTCGTGGCCGCGCAGGCTGGCAGGTCCAGTTCGCGGACCCCACGTCCGGCGCTGAGGTGACCTACGTGATCGACGCAGAACTGGGCATCGCCCTGTCGAGGTCCGTAGGTTCGCAGGTGATGGAACTGGCGAACCCCCGCTTCGACGAGGACTTCGATCCGGCCTTGTTCACCTGGTCTGGCCGGGTCCGGGAGGATGAGGATCGGTTCGTCACCCCCGCTCAGCGCGAGTACGAAGCGAAGATGCGGGCACTCGCACAGATGCCGCGGCCGCAGGTCACCTGGTTACCGCGGACCATCGAAGTCCAACCGATCGATGGTGATCCACGAACCGGGGCCATGGATCTGCAGGTGACAGCTCAGGGCGGCTACCTCGCACTTCGCCAATGGGTCACCGACGTCGGCGAACCCGAGGTCACCTGGATGCAAACGCAGACACCGTTACGTCACCGGGAAGCAGTCGGTCCATGGACGTTCGAGATCCGCAGCCACAACCTGATCGACTCCGACGACTGCGCACGAATCATCGGCTCGATCGTTCCGGCTGACCCGCCGGTCGCCACCGCCGTGCAGATCCGCGAAAGGCTCGACCGCGACGTAGCCGAACAGGCCGACGCCGAACTCCTGGAGGCGTTGGGGACAGGTCGCCACCTCGACGACTACCTCGGCGATCGAGGCGGGGATTCGCTATTCATCCGAACCGATTTCAGCAACGGCGCCGCCTGGCGCGAGGTGGCCGCCGCGGCGATGGCGGCCGGCGAAGGCGACGAATCCGAATTTATGGCGTGCCTGATCTGTATTGACAACCCCGCGAACGACGGCTTGTCGATCTCAGATCTGCTTGAGCGGATCGGCGAACTGCCCCCGTACTACGTGTTCATCGCGGATGCCACCACGATCACCGACCCCGACCATCCGATCCTCGCCGTGGACACCGGGCCCACGGAGTTTGGCCCTGGCAGAGGCCAGACGGTCAGGGTGATCCCGTCACAGATGTGGTCCATCGAGAACAACCTCTCCCTCGCCAACATGGACTTTGAGGACTTCGCAAACGCTGCGGGACCCGACGGCGTCTACCGCGGGTTCTCCTGAACGAACATCGGTTCTTCCGTCGGGGGCCTCGGTCGGACGTCCAGGGTTCTCGACACCGGGCAGTCAATGAAGGGCGGACCCGTATGAGGTACACGCACGACTTCGGTAACCCTCTGCCACCAGGCTGGACTGAACTGGCCGCGCACGACCGGCACCGGCACTGGACTACCTTCACCGACAGGTTCGGCGGCTTCCGCCCGGGCGTGACACCCGAGTCGTGGCCGGCGATCGCCGAGCCGACGCCGTCGGTGACCTTCGATCTCGCCAACACCGGTGGCGCCCCGGGGTCGGGGTCCGCCCGATTCGACGCGGTCAATGCCGAGGCGCTGCGATGTTTCGTCACCGAGTTCGCCGACGACCCGACCTTCGTTGTACTCGATTGGCAGCATCCGGGTTACTCGTTCGACGCCGCCACCCACGCCGCGACACCAGATACCGAGTGGCGAGTGCCGGTCTACCCCAACGGCGACTACTACATCTTCGCGCGAGAAGGATTCGCCGAGGGTACGTTTGGACATCCCTGGGAGAAAACGCTCTGTGTGTTCGGCGAACGACTCGTCGGCACCCTCGGCCACACGTTGGCGACCTGGCTACCCCAGAAACGCATCAACGGCCGGCCGATCCAGATGAGATGAGCCGCCGGGAGCGGTATCTGGCACGACCAGGCCGGTGAGGCAGGCGGGCTGGGTGTGAGCCGCATCGGTCGAAAAGCTGATCCGAGCACAGCGACTCGGCCGCAGCACTATGTGCGGTGTCAGCTGCCGTGTTGCGTGTGGCCCGATACCGATACCCGTCCTGATCGGTCACCGGCTCCCATTCGAGCCCGACGGTCGCACCGACACTCAAGGTGCGGAACCCCTCGCCGACGATGCTGCTGTAGAAAGCCCAGCAACCGCCCGGCGTCTGAGCGGAGTCAATTACTCCCCACCCCTCCTCGGCATTCCACATCTGCACCGGTGCCCGTCGATTGGCCGGTAGGAGCTACGCCTCGGTTCGGCATCGGCCGAGTATCTCCCGTGCCCCGGTCGGGCGTGTCATGAACAGTCGAAGTGTGGAAAACCGCCGGGTCGTCTGAAGCGATCCGATCTCGCCGCATCGGAATCGGACGGGGCGATTGGAGTCGGAGGCTGAACGGTTGATCGGGCAGCGCCACCCGGGTAGTAGCCCCGTCCTCAGCTGAGGGCGGGGCTACGTTGCTGGATCTACAGGCCCAGGTTTGTCGGTTCGCCCGGATTGATCGGGAGTGATTCGTCGAGTGCTCCCCACCAGTGGGCACCAGTCGCGTCAGGTCGCAGTTTCCGTGCCACGGTTCCAAGCGGTTCGCCGATGTCGCCGGTTGCAACGTCTCGCCCGAATTGCTTGGGGTCGTCGGCCGCCGCCGAGTTGGGGTCGTCGTCCACCGTTCGGCGTATGCCGATGGTGCGTGGGTACTCGCGGTACCGGTACACCACACAGAAGGCCGAATCCCCTTCAGTCCATGCGTCAATCACGCCCACACCCCAGGCCTCGGACCACGTATTGACGGCGAGGGTCGCAAGGCACGCGTGAAGCGCGCGACGCGACCATGCTTCAGCGTGCCCACCGAAGTGTTCGATCAGCTGCTGGTGCTGCCTCGTCATGCGGCGTTGCGCAGGTGAGTAGGTCCGGCTCGCCACATCGTGGTCGTCGAAGAAGTCCTCATTGATCGTGATGTAAGGCCTCATGCAGTCACCTTAAGTCGGACGGGTCAGGGGAGAGGCGGGTCGGCGCTCCGGCAGCGGGCGGCGCGATCGTTTGGAGAGGTGATAGACCCCGGGCATTTAGTGAGCGGAGGGCAGGCGGTGGCGAACAGGGAAGCTACCTTCGCCGCCACCATGACAACGCCACTCGCCTCGCCCTCGCCCCACACCGTTGCCGCTGCCGTCATCGGCGGCGCAGCCCTGACCGGGGCATTGATCGGCTGGGCCCTCATGCGAATCGCCTACCGACTCGACCGGTTCGCCGCGAACGACGGTGCCGGCGACCGGGTGTGGGCGCTGGCGTTCACCGACGCCGGGTTTCCCTTCACTGTCGTCATCGTGGTCGTGGCGGCGTTCACGACCTCTCGACACACTGCCAGCCCACACCGACCAGGTCGCGGTCATGTACGCCTCGAGGATTGTCGAGACCGGGCCGACCGCAGCGGTGTTCACCGACCCGTGGCATCCGTACACCCGAGATCTGCTCGCCGCGTTGCCCGCCGGCGGCCTGCACCCGATCCCCGGAACCCCGCCTACCCTGACCGATCTGCCCGGCGACTGCGTCTACCACCAGCGCCGCCCCGCACCGGGATTCTCCGGCGGCCCTACCCACCTTGCGCACCACGGTGACCGCACCGTCCGGCGCCTGATCGGAGCATGACCGATGACCCTGCGAGCCCACCACATCACCGCCGGCCACCACCGGGCCGATCCGGTGCTCACCGACGTCAGCCTCGCCATCGCGCCGGGCCGTATCGTCGGCCTCACTGGACCGTCCGGAAGCGGCAAGACCACCCTCGCCCGCGTGTTGGCCGGCCTCCACGCCCCGACCGCGGGCACGTCACCGTTGACGGGCAGCCTCTCGCGGGCGCTGGCCGGGCGGTGGTCGCGATGCTGTTCCAGTCGCCCCGCCAGGCGGTGACCGGCCGGTGGACGCTCGAGCGGATCATCGCCGAGCTGCTCCAGACGCGGCGCGGCCGCACCGCCGCCTTGCGGGCCGCCGCCGCGCGCGTCGGAATCACCGACGACCTCCTCGCCCGGCGACCGCACCAGGTGTCCGACGGCCAGCTGCAACGCGCCTGCCTCGCCCGCGCTCTTCTCCAGCGGCCGCACTACCTGATCTGCGACGAGAGACCGCGATGCTCGACCCCGCGACCACCGCCACGCTGACCGCGGTCATCGCCGAGGAAACCCGCCGCGGCCTGGGTGTGCTTGCCGTCAGCCACCACCATGCGCTGCTCGACGTCTGGGCCGACCAGACATTGTCAGTCGGCATCTGAGAACGGCGGTGCCGTGGGGCATGAACGCCCCCCCTTGCGTCCGCAGGACTCCACGAGACGGCCCCGGTCACCCGAAGAATCGACGCTGATCGGCTGAGGGCATGGGCTAGCGCTGAATGCACATCTCTGGCCACGTATTCCGTCAGGCAATTGCACTCGGTTTCTTCGGGTGCCGGCCGCTGCGCGTGCGGGACCCGTTGTTCTAAGAGTTGCCCGCCGCCGGTTGGGTGCTGGTTTCTTGGCTGGCTGTCGCCAGGTGAACGGCGGACAGGTATGCGAAGACCATGGCGGGGCCGATGGTGGCGCCAGGTCCGGCGTAGGTGTGGCCCATGACGGGGGTGGCGGTGTTGCCCGCGGCGTAGAGGCCTTCGATGGTCGTGTTGTCCTCGCGTAGCACGCGACCGGTCAAGTCGGTGCGCAGTCCGCCCTTGGTGCCGAGATCACCGGGCACGAGGCGGGCGGCGTAGTAGGGGCCGGCGTCGATGGCGCCGAGGTTGGGGTTGGGGCGTTGTCGAGGATCGCCATAGTAGCGGTCGTAGGCACTGTCCCCGCGTCCGAAGTCTTCGTCTGTGCCGGTTCGGGCGAAAGTGTTGAAACGACTGACGGTGGCGGCCAGTTCGTCCGCAGGTAGACCGATCTTGTCGGCGAGTCCGCTGATGGTTGTGGCCTGGGTGAGCACGCCGGAGTCGAACCATCGCTTCGGCAGGGTTTGGCGTGGCGGCAGCCCGGCGAAAAGGTAGCGGTTGCGGTAGCGCTGGTCGAAGATCAGCCATGCCGGAAGATTGGCCGCGGGGCCTTCGCCTTGGCCGTGCCGGCCGCCGTACATGTGGTGCACGGCCTCGACGTAGGGCAGGGATTCGTTCATGAAGCGTCGAGCGCGGTTGTTGACGATGATGCTGCCGGGCAGATTGCGTTCGGCCAGACAGAACCACGGCTTGCGTGGCAGCGGAATAGTGGGACCCCACCAGGCGTCGTCCATGAATTCGGTGGCTGCGCCGAGGGTTTGGGCCGCGCGGATACCGTCGCCGGTGTTGGCGGCAACACCGACGGTCCAGTCGGCACCGATGGGTTCACGCTGGTGCTGCTTGCGCATGGTCTCGTTGCTTTCGAATCCGCCGCAAGCGAGTACGACCCCATGGTTGGCGCGGATGGCGTAGTCGACTCCGTCGCAGCGAACGAGAACACCGCTGACCCGGTCGCCAGTGGTGTGGAACTCGACCAGCGCGGTGCCCAGCCGCAGTGGTATGTCAGCTTCGAGCATGCCTTGTCGCAGCATCGCGGCCAATGCTTGACCACGGGCGAGCAGGTGGCGGCGCAGCAGCTGAGCGGTGAGGTAGCGTGCGCCGATCCTGATCACCTGCCAGGGAGCACGCGGGTTGCGCAGGCCGAGGTGAACCTGACGGAACTCGGCCTGGGTGAGCACGAAGTTGCGCGGCGCCTTGGAATAGTCGGGTTCTAGCCTGGACAACTCGGCCCCGAGCGATGCGGCGTCGAACGGGGCGGGCTCGACCGAGCGTCCGTGTGCTCGCCCGCCGCGGGCTTCGGGGTAGTAGTCGCTGTAGCCGGGAACCCAATGCATGCGCAGCGGGCTGTGGGCGGCGAGGAAGTCGAAAGCTTCTGGTCCGCGGTCGATGTAGGTGTCGATCCGGTCCTTGTCCACCTCATCGCCGATGATCTCGTGCAGATAGGAGCGCGCAGCGTCGAGGTCGTCGGCGGGTGCTTCACGGCGCAGCACGGCGTTGCCGGGAATCCAGACCCCGCCTCCTGAGCGTGCTGTGGACCCGCCCCAATGTGGCGCCTTCTCGATCACCAGGACCGAAAGTCCGTGGCGGGCGGCAGTGATGGCCGCGGTCATTCCGGCGGCCCCGGATCCGACCACGACAACGTCAACGGAATCCGGGAATGCGTTGTGTTGTTGCATGACTTGTGTAGTTCCTCTCCGAGAATTTGGACGGCAGTCGGTACGGGGATCAGCTATTGCGCCAACGCTGGTCGAGGACCGCAGTGACCGCGCCTTCCACACATACCGGCAGTGAAGCTGAACGATCCGCGGTGTTCCGCAGCCATTGCAGGTATCCGTATTCGGCGGCGGCGAGCATCAGATGAACGAGCAACCCAGGTGTGCTGTCGGACTCGAAGTCGCGGTGCATCCGTTGCGCGACGAGTTCGACCAACCGGTCCCGATGATCGGTCGGTATCAACGCGACCCGATCCAGCAGATGCGGAGCAGTGGCGAACGCGGTCCGCCACTGCTCGAGTTCCTCGACCGGCAGATCGGTCGAGCGCGTCAGGATCGCCTGAGCCAACGCCACATCGGCGGGCTCGGAATCCGGACGCGACTCCAACAGGCCCGCGATACCCGCCCCGCCCTCGCGGACCGGGTCCAACAGCAGATCCTCTTTGCTACGCACGTGCCGGAAATATGTGCTCGTCGACACTCCGGCCGCCGAAGCGATCTGCTCGGTGGTCACCTCCGCGAAACCAGCCCGCGCGAACAATCCGAACGCTGCACGCTCGATGTCGGCACGAACCTGGCGTCGCTGTCGCTCACGTAGTGACATCACACCTCACTTCCAGTCCTAGAGAGCGGAGTCCCGCCCACTTTGAAAGTATCAGCCGATGTGGGAGTGACTGTCAATACGGATTTCTATCCCATCGACTCGGTCGGGTTGCCCGATCATGCGTCCTATTGCTCCAGATAGGGGCCTGTTATCCGGGGTCGCGTCGGAGGCGAACTGCGGCGGACCCGCCGCGTCGACGACACGAAGCGACGCCGTTATCAGGGCAAGCATCGGAGGGTGGTGGCGATGGCCAGCGCGGTGACCCTGCTCCGGGCGGCACCGCCTCGGGCGGTGTGGTCGGCTGCCGAGGCGTTCCTGGACACCGTCGGCTCCCCGAACACCCGCCGCCTAAACCATCGCGATCGTCAAGACGGCCGACAGGCTCGAGCGCCGCGGCCCCGACGGACCTCTCGCCGGCAGTCGGCCGCTGGCGGAGGTGACCGATACCGAGATCGGCGCCGCGCTGGAGGCCTTGTGGGGCGAGGCTGCGGTGAACACCTGGAACGCCCCGCCGGGCCGCGGTCCTGAAGTGGCTGGCCTGGCGCCGTGAACGGGGCTGGGACGCACCCGCGGTCCCGGTGTCGGCGGGCCGGTCCACCCCGCCGGACTCCGACACCCTGGCCTGGTCGCGCACCGCGATCGACCGGCTCATCGCACGCCGCGACGTCCACCTTCGGGAGAAGACGCTGTGGCGGATGCTGTACGAAACGTGCGCCCGCGCAGAGGAACTGCTGCAGGTCAACATCGAAGACCTCGACCTGTCCGCCCGCTCGTGCCCGGTTATATCCAAGGGCGCCCGCCCGCGCACCCGCCGCCGCGGCGCCACCCACGCCGAACACGTCCTCGAGACCGTCTACTGGGACGCAGGCACCGCGCGGCTGCTGCCTCGGCTGATCCGCGGCCGCCCCCGCGGCCCGTTGTTCGTCGGTCACCGGGGGCCCGAGCCCCCGCCGCGTCCTGGCTACCCCCGAACAAAGTCCTACGGGTGCACCTACGTCGCGAAGCAGGTCGAGGTGAAGGCCATCTACGGCCTGTGGGTAACCGAACCCCGAGAAGTCCGGAAGCTGGCGGCCGGGGCGCGCGACCAGGACCGCCACTAGGCCATGCGCCTGACCTGAGAGGCGCCTGAGTCAGGTGCACCCGTGTCCGGGTGACCGAATCGCCAGACTGGAGCGATACGGGCAGGGTCAGTTCGACAGGCTCTCGACGGCTCCGTCGAAGCATCCGTCCGCGTAGTCCGTCACGTCATACATGTCAGCGAGCTGTTTCGCTGCCGAAGTGCACGCGCTCCGGATCTGACCCTCGGATACGCCGTCGCCTGCGCCGACACCGACCAGCGACGCCACGACTGATGCGTACGTTTCCCCGTGGTCGAACCCCTCCCGATACGAGACCTCGTCAACTAGTAGACCGTCGACGATCGAGGTGACCAGCGCGATGGCCGCTATTGCGATCACCGCGCCAACAACGATCAGCCACCACCGAGTAGCCCGGTCACGCCACAGATTCGTCAAGAGGTTCTTGAACGCACGTAGCCACCTGCCACGGGCCGGGGCAGGGGATGGGGTAGGCGCACTTGGTGGGTGCGGAGCGTGAATCTCGGTCCACGCCTGTCCATTCCACCATCGTGTCGATTGGCTGGACGAGTCGTGGTACCAGCCCGGCGGTGGAAGTGACGGTCGACTCGACGGGGAGGCATCGGGCTCAGTGGTCAACGTGTCTCCCCGCTTGGTGGCATTTGAACGCACAACTATCGCATGTGGTTGGTCGCAGAAGGCGACGATCACCAGTGAGGTCGTCACCGACGACGGATTCCGGCTGGGCCGATGGATGGGCCGAACGACAGCGCATCGCGCGACGCTGCCCCGCCATCGCACCCTCGAGCTGGACGCCACCGGATTCGACCGGCAGGTCGCGGCCATCCCGCAGACCGACGCGAAGCGCAGACGCATGCTCACCGAACCGGCCGCCTACCGCGAGCTCCACGGGGACGGCTACGTGGCGTGGGTCGGCGAAGACCAGCGGGACCTGCTCGGCCAGCTCCCTGGGTGGTTCGGCGCTGCCGTGAGCTGAGCGCGCCGGCATGGCTCGAAAGACCGGTCTCCGGTCGAGTTCGCGCAGCGCCCGTTCCGGGGGCCGACTATCCCGCGCGTTCCTCCCCGGTGAACACCACGGCCGGGTCCCCGATCAGCCCCGCGTGCCGCGCCCGCTCGTAGTCCTGCAGGTCCTCGATCGCGACGCGGGCGAAGACCTGCTGCTCGGTCGAGGCCATCTGTGCGCGCCCGCGGCCGAGGAAGGTCACCGTCCACGACAGCATGGTGGAGAACTTGCTGCGGAACCCGACGAGGTACATCAGGTGGATGGCGAGCCAGGCGATCCAGCCGATGAAGCCGGTGATCTCGAGCTTCCCGACCTTGGCGACCGCGCTGAACCGCGAGATCGTCGCCATCGAGCCCTTGTCGAAGTACTTGAACGGATGCCGGGTCGACCGGTCGTCGCCGGCGAGGTTCGCCTTGATCTGCTTGGCCGCGTACTTGCCGCCCTGCATGGCGACCTGCGCGAGACCGGGCAGGTTGTCCAGGGCCATCATGTCGCCGATGACGAACACCTCGGGGTGGCCCGGCAGGGTCAGGTCCGGCAGCACGTGCACGCGTCCGGCCCGGTCTACCTCGGCGCCGGACTGCTCGCCCAGCTGCTTGCCCAGCGGGCTGGCCTGCACGCCGGCCGACCACACCTTGCACTGCGACTCGATGCGGCGCTCCGAGCCGTCCTTGTCCTTGACCACCAGGCCGTCCGCGTCGACGCCGGTCACCATGGCGTTCGGCTGGATCTCGACGCCCATCTTCTCGAGCCGCGCGGCGGCGTTCGCGCTGAGCTTGCCGCCGTACACGGGCAGCACCACGGGGGCGCCGTCGAGCAGGATCACCCGGGCGCTGCCGGGGTCGATGCTGCGGAAGGCGCCCTTGAGGGTGCGGTGTGCGAGTTCGGCGATCTGGCCGGCCAGTTCCACCCCGGTGGGGCCGGCGCCGACGACGACGAAGGTGAGCAGCCGGGCCCGTTCCTCCGGGTCCTGGGACAGCTCGGCCTGCTCGAACGCGCCGAGGATGCGGCCGCGCAGCTCGAGGGCGTCGTCGATGGTCTTCATGCCCGGCGCGAATTTCGCGAAGTGGTCGTTGCCGAAGTAGGACTGGCCGGCGCCCGCCGCGACGATCAGGCTGTCGTACTCGGTGACGGTGGTGCGGTCGAGCAGCCGCGAGGTGACCTTCTTGGAGTCGAGGTCGATCGACTCGACGTCGCCGAGCAGGACCTGCGCGTTGCGCTGCTTGCGCAGCACCAGGCGGGTGGCCGGGGCGATGTCGCCGACCGAGAGGATGCCGGTCGCCACCTGGTAGAGCAGCGGCTGGAAGAGGTGGTGGGTGGTGCGCGCGACGACGGTGACGTCGACGTCGGCTCGTTTGAGTGCCTGGGCGCCGAACAGCCCGCCGAACCCGGACCCGATGATCACGACGCGATGGCGGCGCGAGTCCACCGATTGGATGCTCATGAGGCGTTCCTCCGCAGGGTGTAGGCGACGCCCCACACGGTAGTCGCAGCCCCGCGCGGGCGTCGCGACAAGACGCCGCGGCGGGGCGTGTCGTCGCGCCGGGGCGCCCGACCTCACCGCCCCGGACCGGTCGGGGTGAGGTGACACCCGTCTCAGGTGAAATAATTCTCACGTTCGCGCACATGGTGTTGTGAGACAACTATGTGATTGCCTGTACTTTGCAGGTTCCATGTAAATATGAGAAGGAGGGAGCTGCTGTGAGTGGGCAGGTCCGTGCGCAGGTTGACAAGTACTTTGAGGTCGTTGCGCATCGCAACGCCGGAGAGCCCGAGTTCCACCAGGCCGTTGCCGAGGTGTTCGAGTCGCTCACCGTCGTGCTCGAGCGCAACTCGAAGTACGCAGACTTCGGTTTGATCGAGCGGCTCTGCGAGCCCGAGCGCCAGATCATCTTCCGTGTGCCGTGGGTCGACGACCAGGGTTGCGTCCACGTCAACCGTGGCTTCCGCGTGCAGTACAACAGCGCGCTCGGCCCGTACAAGGGCGGCCTGCGCTTCCACCCGAGCGTCAACCTCGGCATCGTGAAGTTCCTCGGCTTCGAGCAGATCTTCAAGAACTCGCTCACCGGCCTGCCCATCGGCGGCGGCAAGGGCGGCTCCGACTTCGACCCCAAGGGCAAGTCCGAGGGCGAGATCATGCGCTTCTGCCAGTCGTTCATGACCGAGCTGAACCGCCACATCGGCGAGTACACCGACGTGCCCGCGGGTGACATCGGCGTCGGCGGCCGCGAGATTGGCTACCTGTTCGGCCAGTACAAGCGGCTCACCAACACCTACGAGTCGGGCGTGCTCACCGGCAAGGGCATCAACTGGGGCGGCTCGCAGGTCCGCACCGAGGCCACCGGCTACGGCGTCGCGTACTTCGTCGCCGAGATGCTCAAGGCCAAGGGTGAGAGCGTCGAGGGCAAGACCGCCGTCATCTCCGGTTCCGGCAATGTCGCGATCTACGCCATCCAGAAGATCCACCAGCTCGGCGGTCTCGCGATCGCGTGCTCGGACTCCTCGGGCTACATCGTGGACAAGAAGGGCATCGACCTCGACCTCCTCAAGGAGATCAAGGAAGTTCGTCGCGGCCGGATCAGCGAGTACGCCGACGCGGTCCCGCACGCCGAGTTCGTCGCGGGCGGTTGCATCTGGGACGTGCCGTGTGACGTCGCGCTCCCGTGTGCCACGCAGAACGAGCTCGACGACAACGCGGCCAAGACGCTGATCGCCAACGGTGTGCAGGCAGTGGCCGAGGGCGCGAACATGCCCACGACCCCCGGCGGCATCCAGGCCTTCCGCGAAGCGGGTGTCGCCTTCGCCCCCGGCAAGGCAGCCAACGCCGGTGGTGTGGCCACCTCCGCACTCGAGATGCAGCAGAACGCCTCGCGCGACTCCTGGAGCTTCGAGTACACCGACGAGCGTCTCGCCGGCATCATGCGCGGCATCCACGCCCGCACCATCGAGACGGCCGCCGAGTACGGCAAGCCGGGCGACTACGTGCACGGCGCCAACATCGCCGGCTTCGTCAAGGTCGCCGACGCCATGTTCGCACTGGGCGTCATCTGATCCACGTCACCGTGGCGCCCTGCGCCTGACGGGAACCCGTGGAAGTTGGTCTCGGCCCAATGACGTGCCGAGATCAGCGTCACCGAACGACGGGTTCCACCGCTCGTAGCTTTACCGTTCGCAGCTCCACCGTTCGTGGCTTCACCCCGCAGTAGAGTGCCGACAACGGCGTCGTGCGCTCGCTGTACCTTTCCCGGTCCGCCCCGACGGCGCGGCGGACCGACCACACCCTCCGCAACGTCTCGATCGCCAGCCGGTGACCGGGGCGTTTCCTGCATTCCGGGGTCAGTCGAACGACTCCTCGGGCAGCCAGTCCGCGTCGAACAGCGCGGCGACGGTCCGGAACGTGCTCAGGTCGCCGTCGACGGACGCCGACGTCACCAGCAGCCGCTGCACCATGACCTGCCCGGCCGACTCCTCGACGGTGTCGGTGCTGTACAGCAGCCACCACGGGCACACCTGGTAGTCGCGGTGCGCGCGGCCGATGGTCTGCCGGGCGGCGATGCCCGAGTACCGCGGCTGGTGGAAGAACCCGATCCGCGGGGTGGCCGTCGCGGTGGTCCCGTCGGCGAGCCGCTCGTTCGCGTGCAGGCTGATCGAACTGGTGGTGTTGAAGACGCACACCTGGCTCTGCCCCCGCTGGAACCGCAGCCGCTGCTCCTCGGCGTCGGGACGGCTGCCGAAGATCCGTGACACCGGGATGCCGCGCTCCTCGAGCCGGTCCGCGATCGGCTGCGCCGCGGTCGAGACCATCTCCGTCGCGACCAGCACCTGGTACCCGCGTTCGACGTGCGCGGCGACGAGGTCGACGGTGTGCGGGACCCGGATCATCCCGGCCTTCTGGCGGAACCGGACCAGGGCGGCGCGCCCGCGGGCGGTGTCCGACCCGGTGCGCGCGATCCGCATCTCCCGCCGGTACGCGCCCCACTCCATCTCGTACTGGAGCACCTCGTCGGGGGAGAGGTCCACCCCGAGACCGTCGAGCGGGGCCGGACCCCAGGGCGCGTCGCGGTGCAGCATCAGCGGCGGCTCGGCCTCGGTCAGCCAGGTGCGGACGGTGTCGACGGCCCGCGCCTGGACCGCGGTGGACGCCTTCGCCTCCGGCGACCACTGCCAGCGGCCCATGTGCTTCTCCAGGGGGATGCCCGCGTCGGCGAGCCGGGCGCCGAGGTCGTCCCACTCCTCCGGCGCCTCGCCGTGCACCTGGGCCAGCAGCGAGGACAGGTACAGCCACTCGCCGGGATGGTGGCCGGGCGTCGCGGTCATCGAGATGACGAACGGCGCCTTCTCGGGCAGGTCCAGCAGCCGGTTCACCCGACGCTGGTAGCCGGTGCGCTGGGACCGGTGCCGGAAGTTGTGCGCCTCGTCGTTGACCACGACGTCGAACCGTTGCGGCCGGCCGTTGCGGGCGATCAGCTTCTTGAGCTGGTCCGGGGAGATGATCAGCCAGCGGTAGCCGCCGTCGCCGACGGCGGCGATGGTGGCCCGCCAGTGCGGGACGGTGATCGAGGCGGGACGGTCGACGGTGACGAGGATCGTGGACCCGCCGCGCAGCGAGGCCACCGCCTTCGCGCCGAGCACCGCGGAGAGCGTCTTGCCCATGCCGGGGTCGTCGAACAGGGCGAACCCCCGGGCCTGCCGGTGGGCGGCGGCCTCGATCGCGGCGGCCGCCTCCAACTGTTCGGGGCGGGGAGTCTTCGGTGCCGCGGTCGGCGCCGGTCCGCGGGTGCCGTTGAGGTCGTCCTCGAGCCAGCGCTGGTAGGTGTACGGCTTGGTGGCGAACGGGCTCAGTTCGGCGGGCAGTGCCTCGCCGACGTAGGCGTGGGCGCGCATCTTCGGGTACCAGCGGGCGCCGGGGGCGGGGGTGCGGAACGGAACGTCGAGCACCCAGATCCGCTCGCCGGGACCGGCGACGGGCAGGTCCGCCGACGCCGCGGTGGGCGCGGCCGCGCCGCGGACGGTCTTGCTCCGGGTGGTCGCTCGGCGGGTCCGTGCGGCTGAGGTGCGGGGGCGTGGGGTTCGGGGGCGCGGGGGCACTCCGCAGAGCCTAGCGTCCGGGGATCGGTGCCGGTCAGAGCGCGCCTGGACGTCGGCGGCCGTAGTCGTCGAGACCTCGAATGGGGGCAGATTTTATGCCGTCCAATCACTAGTCTAAGGGATGTTCCTGACGGTCTACGACCTGCTCGGGGCCGTCTTCCTACTCACGGAGGAGCCCCCCAAGATGAAACTCCACAAAGCCGCGGCGCTGTCCGTGGCAGTAGTTGCGATGACGGGGATTGGCGCCGGTACTTCCTATGCGAGTTCTCCGCCGACACCGGCGAACCCAGCAGTCGAACAGCCGGCCACGCAGCTGCCCACGAGCGGTGCGCTCGCACCTCACGACGTCTACAGCCAGCCGGCCTACGAGAACATGATCACCCAGATCGAGTACGGCTGGCTCAACGGTGGCTCGCAGGTTGCGGGCATCGGTGCGGGCGTCGGCGCGGTGGTCGGCTGTGTGTTGTTCCTGTTCGTCGGCTGCATCCCCGGCGCCGCGATCGGCGCGACCATCGGTGCCGTCAACGGCATCACGAACGCGAACCCGGCGGTTCAGCCGGCGGTGTTCGACTTCATCAAGACCCTCCCGTAGGAAGGCTGTCAGCAGATCTCGTCGGCAGCGACGACGGCGTCGACCGTGGTGCCGCGTTCCCTGCCGACGAGGTCGTAGGCGGGGTTCAGCGCGGCGGCGTCCCGGACGGCCGTGCCCGCGCCGACGGTGTACCGCTGCGTGGTGTTCATCGACTCGTGGCCCAGCATCCGCATCAGCGTGTAGATGCTCACGTTCTGGTCCGCCATCGCGGTGGCGAAGGTGTGCCGGAGCTGGTGCACCAGGGCGCCTTTCGCGCGGTCCCCGTTGATTCCCGCGCGCCGGTAGGCGCGTTCGACGCGGTACTGGAGCGTGCCTCGGGTGATGCGCATGCCGTCGCCGCCGACGAACATCGGATCCCCGGGCCGGAATCGTTCCCACGGATCGGCGTTAGGTGCGAGCCGACCCTTCGCCGTGTCCGGGAAACGCTCCGACCGGCTCACCAGGTAGTGACCCAGCACGTCGACCACGGCGGGTTCGACGGTCACCACCCGCTCCTTGTTGCCCTTGCCGTGGACGTGGATCACCTTCGCGGCGCCCGGCCCGTCGTCGCCGGTGTCGCGCAGGTCGCCGAGGTCGACGGCGATCAGCTCGGCCATCCGCATGCCGGTCAGCAGCCCGGTCAGGATCACCGCCAGGTCCCGTTCCGGCCAGGCCCGCGCGCCGGTGTCGTCGGCGGACTGCAGCGTCGCGACCAGTCGTTCGACGGAATCCGCCTGGAACGCCTTGGGCAGCGTCTTGGGGGCCTTCGGCCGGAGCACGGCGGACATCGGGTTGGCGACGATGGCGTCGAGGGAGAACAGGAAGTCGCAGAGCATGTTCCAGGTGGACCAGCACCGCCGGATGGACGCGGGCTGGTGGGTGCGCGCGTACCGGGCGAACGCCGCGCGGACCGTGGCCTTGTCGATGGCGTCGAGGGTCAGCTCGGCGGCGCCGGTGCCGGTCACCGCGGCCAACGCCTCCGAAATCACCTGGTAGTCCTGCCGATACGCCTTGAGGGTGTTCGGGGAGGGTTTCGCGGTGCTGCGGTGCACGAGGAAGTCCTCGAACCACGATGCGAGCCGTTGCTGTCCTGCCATGCGTCGATCTTGCCCGATCGGGCACGGCAGAAGCCAACGGCACCAACCGGATCCGAGTAGACGATGACGAATGCAATCGAGCGTCCGGGCCATGGATAGTCTTGCCGCGGGCCGGTTGACTCGTCTGCATGACAACGACACTCGTACTTGGCGGGACAGGCAAGACCGGCAGCAGGGTCGCGGCGCGGCTGCGCGACCTCGGCACGGACGTGCGCATCGGCTCGCGTGCCGGCGCGGTGCCGTTCGACTGGGACGACGACACCAGCTGGGAGCCGGCACTGCGCGGCGCCGACTCGGTGTACATCTGCTACTACCCCGACGTCTCGTTCCCGGGTGCGGCCGAGCGGGTCGGCGCGTTCGCCCGGGCGGCCGTGGCCGGCGGCGCACGCCGGCTGGTGCTGCTGTCCGGGCGCGGCGAGCCCGACGCCGTGCCGGCCGAGGACGCGGTGCGTGGCTCCGGCGCCGAGTGGACGGTGTTGCGCTGCGCCTGGTTCGCGCAGAACTTCAGCGAGCACTTCCTGGTCCAGCCGGTGCTCGACGGGGTGATCGCGCTGCCCGCGGGGGATGTCGCCGAGCCGTTCGTCGACACCGAGGACGTCGCCGACGTGGCCGTCGCGACGCTCACGCGAGACGGCCACGCCGGGCGGACCTACGAGCTCACCGGGCCCCGCCTGGTCACCTTTGCCGACGTCGCCGGCGAGCTGACCCGGGCGACCGGCCGCGACATTCGATACCTGCCGGTCACCGCCGAGCAGTATGCCGACGCGGCCGGGCGGGCGGGCGTCCCGGCCGAGGAGATCGAGCCACTGTCCGAGCTGTTCGCCCGCGTGCTCGACGGACACAACGCGTACCTGACCGACGACGTCGAGCGTGTCCTGGGCCGGCGCCCCCGCGACTTCGTCGACTACGCGCGCGCCGCCGCGGCCACCGGCGTCTGGTCGCCGGATCCGGTCTCGGCCGCCTGACGTCAGAGGCGGCCCGGTCGGCGGGAAGCGACGACGCCGGCCGCCGGTCGGGTCTACCCGGTCATCCCTGGCGGGCCCGGAGAGCGGCCGCGAACTTCCGTCCCGGCTCCGGGTCGACCCCGAAGAGTTCGGCGTACCGTTCGTGAATCTCCGCCCACTTCTCATGTGCCATCTCTTCGGTGACGTGCTCGCCGCGCAGGTGTGGATCGAGCCGCAACAGGTAGGCCTGCCAGCCGGTCGCGGTCTGCGCCACGAGGGTGAGGTCGTCGTCGATCGCGCAGCTGAAGGCCAGCCGGCAGCCGTCGCCCTCGGCGGCGACCTCGAAGCTCTGCGGCAGCCCGGCGTAGGTCCAGGCCAGGCGATGGGGCGGATCGACCTCCGTCACCTCGAGGGTCGCGCCGCCGGCCTCGAAGGTCTCGCCCACCGCCGGTGTCCAGTCGACGGCGGCGGGGAACCAGCGCTCGAGTTCTGCCGGCACGCTGACCGCCCGCCACACGCGCTCGACCGGGTCGGCGAGGCCGAGCTCGAAGCGCAGTGTCGGATGACCGTCGATCGATTCCAGGGTTCCGTGGATCACGGGTTCTCCTCCAGTAGCCGTTTCCGGGGTCTGACCGGTTGTGGATTCTCCTCCAGGTGTCGTTCCGAGGGCGTCGTTGCGCGACGACAGCGCGACGACAGATCGGCGTGAACTGCGCCGCGCAAGGCCAAACGCGGCGKCGCCGCCGCTCGATCATCGAGTCGGTCGACTTCTCCACTTCCGGATGCAATCCGCGCCGCGACTGGGTCTACTTTCCTTGTGAAGAACGGTGCCCCTGCACTCTTCGGCCGGGCCGAGGAGATTCGCGCGCTGCGGACTTTGGTGACCGGTGCCCGTAATGCACGCGGGCGTGCAGTCGTGATCCGCGGTGAGCCCGGGATCGGAAAGACCGCCCTGTTGGACAGCGCCACCGCGAATCAGCCCGGAATCGAGGTGATTCGCGCGGACGGCTTCGAGGCGGAATCGTCGATTCCGTATGCGGGACTGCACCGCGTCGGTGTCCCGCTCCTCGGGCACGTCAGCGCACTCTCGCGCCGACATCAGCAGGCGTTGAGTGTCGCGTGGCGCGGCGAGGAGGGCCCCGCCCCCGATCGTTTCCTGGTGGGGATGGCGATGCTGGCGCTGTTCGCCGCGGCGGGTCGTCGCACGCCCATGGTGTGCGCGGTCGACGACGGGCACTGGCTCGACTCGGATTCACTCGGTGTGCTTGCGTTCGTGGCCCGTCGACTGCAGGCCGAGTCGGCAGTCTTGCTGTTCGCCACCCGCGACGACGCGGCGACCGATGTGCAGCTCGCGGGGATCGACTCGATCCGGTTGGCCGGCCTGGACGGTCTGTCGGCGGTGCAGCTGTTGCGGAGCATGGCGCAGGAGACCTTCGATCCGTTGGCCGCGACCGAGATCGCCACGGCGACTGGCGGCAACCCGCTCGCGCTGATCGACCTCGCGCAGGATTTCAGCATCCGCCAGCTCAGCGACATGTCGCTGTCCCGCGACCCGGTACCGATCGGCCGCTCCTTGGAGGTCCATTACCTGCGGCAGGTCAGGGCGCTCTCCGAGGACACGCAGCTGTGGCTGGTGGTGGCGGCGGCCGAGTCGAGTGGTCGAGATCAGCTCATCGCGGCGGCAGCGGCGCGGCTCGACCTCTCGCCGGACTGTGCGGCAGAGGCGCAGCGGTCGGGCTTCGTAATGCTCGGCGACGCCGTCGTCTTTCGCCATCCGCTGGTCCGCGCCGCGGTGTACGGGGCCACACGCAGTACGGACCGGCGCCGGGTGCATGCGGCCCTGGCGTGCGAGGCGGCCCGGCTGGGGTTGGTGGAACTGGAGGCGTGGCACGCCGCGGAGGCGTCGCCGGGGCCGGACGCGGCGGTGGCCGAGCGGCTGGAAGTGGTCGCTGACCGAGCGGCGAATCGCGGTGGACTGATGTCGAAGGCGAGCCTGCTGGCACGCGCGGCCGACCTCACGTTGCCGAGCCGTGAACGCAACAACCGGCTACTCGCCGCCGCGGAGGCGGCCGGGGCGGCCGGGGCGGGACACCTGTCTCGTGACCTGCTCGACAGACTCGATCCTGCCGGTCTCGATCGGGTCGAGCGTGGACGGTTGATCACCGCTCGGACGGCGTTGGCGGTGTTCGTGGCCGATCCGGTGGGCATTGTCGGTGCGGTGGCGGACATGCTCGCCGCCGCGGACGAGTTCCACGGAGTCGACCCCGAGTTGGAGCAGAAGGCTCTGCTCAGGGCGTTCGAGATGGCGTTGATGGCGGAGCTGCTGATGCAGCGGATCACGCTCCGGGAGCTGGGGCGGCGTCTCGAGGCCGGCGCGCTGGTCGACAACGGTCCCCGCGCGGCGGTGCTGCGGGCGCTCGGCGCGCACATCCTGCGGCCGTACGCCGAGGCGGTGCCCCTCATCCGTGACGCATTGGGCATCCTGTTCGCGCTGGACGACGCGGATCTGCCGGAGTTCGGGATCGTCGGGTTCGCTCTCACCACCGCGTTGTTCGACGAACAGGCCGGTGCGGCGTATCTCGGCCGGCTCGCGGCGATCGCGCGCGACGCGGGCGCGCTTCGGGTGCTCGACACGGTGCTGTGGGTGCGGTCGCTCTTCGAGATCGGTCGCGGTGATCCGTCGGCGGCCGGTCTGTACGTGGAACAGGTGCGCGAGCTGCGCCGAGCCATCGGGTACGAGGCGGAGAACGTGGTCAACGTCTCCTACCTCACGTGGTCGGGCGCACCACGCAATCACGTCGAGGCAGTTGGCGAGTTGACGCGGTCGATGGGGTTCGGGGGCGTGTACACATCGGCGCAGACAGCCCTCGGCGTCCGCGACATCGCCGAGGGTCACTACCGCGATGCGTACGAGCGGTTCCGTCCGATGATCGAGGAGCCGTTCCTGCAGGTCACCTACCACCAGTTGGCCGACTACGTCGAAGCCGCCGTGCGCAGCGGCCACCCCGGTGAGGGTTCTCGGGCGGGGGAGGCCATCGGCGTGATGGCCGGAGCCAGCGGCACCGCCTGGATCCGCGGGCTCGACCAGCGCTGCCGGGCCCTGCTGGCACCGGACGACGATGCCGAGCGGCATTTCGCCGGCGCGATCGAGTTGCTGCGGACAGCCCAGGTCCCCGCGGACCTGGGTCGGGCGCACCTGCTCTACGGCGAGTGGCTGCGGCGGGTGAGGCGTCGTCGGGAAGCCCGAGAGCAACTGCGTGCGGCGGTCGCGATATTTGACCGCGTGGGCGCCCCGGCCTTTGCACAGCGGGCCCGGACGGAACTTGCGGCGACGGGCGAGAAGATCAGCACGCCCCAACTCGTGGCGGGTGTCGAGATGTCTCCGCGCGAGGCGACCGTCGCCCGTCTGGCCGCGGCAGGCCAGACCAACGCCGAGATCGGGTCAACGCTGTTCATCAGCACGAACACCGTCGACTACCACCTCCGGAAGGTGTTCCAGAAGTTGGGCATCTCATCACGACGCCAACTCGCCGAACGGTTCGAGAGGGCCGACTGACCGTCACGACTACGCGCCGTGCGTGGTTCGGCTGTCTCGGCTCGGCGGCACGCTGAGGTAGGGGATCAAGCCGAGGAGACGCCCGATGCCATACATCACGACCGACGACGGTGCGCAGATCTTCTTCAGGGACTGGGGTACCGACGGCAGTCCGGTCCTCCTCAGTCACGGCTGGCCACTCAATTCCGACGCCTGGGAGGCCGCCGCGCTGTTCTTGGCGGCGCACGGCCACCGCGCCATTGCCCACGACCGCCGCGGACACGGCCGCTCGTCACAGACGTGGCACGGCAATGAGATGGACACCTACGCCGACGACCTGGCGACCCTCGTGGACACCCTCGACCTGACCGACGTCACGTTGGTCGGGCACTCGACCGGCGGCGGCGAGGTCGTGCACTACATCGGCCGTCACGGCACCCGCCGGGTCGCCAAGCTCGTGCTCGTCTCGGCAGTCCCCCCGTTCATGGTCCGTACCGACGACAACCCCGAAGGCATGCCGATCGAGACATTCGACGGCCTCCGGGCCGGTGAGATCGCTGACCGCGCTCAGCTCTACCGGGATCTTGCCGACGGCCCGTTCTTCGGCAACAACCGAAACAACGATGTCTCGCAAGGAGTCCGTGACGCCTTCTGGCTGCAGAGCATGGCAAGCGGTCACCGCGGCGCATACGAGTGCATCGCGGCCTTCTCGGCCACCGACTTCCGGCCCGACCTGAGCAAGGTAGACGTACCGACCCTTGTCATCCACGCCGACGACGACCAGATCGTGCCCTTCGAGGTCGGCGGCAAGCGGTCGGCCCAGCTGATCGACGGCGCGGTCCTCGAGGTCTACCACGGCAGTCCCCACGGACTGCCCGACACCGATCGCGACCGATTGCACGCCGACCTGCTCGGCTTCGTCAACTCCTGAATAGTCGACCAAGAGGAGCCGTCATGGGCACATCTCGATCTGTCAGAGCCGTCGTTGTCTTCATGGCGCTGGTCGCCGCGTTCACGTTGATGATCGTGAGCCCGGCCGGCGCACAATCACGCCCGACAATCGTGCTGGTCCACGGGGCGTTCGCCGACACCACCAGCTGGGACCGCGTCGCCGCCGGTCTGCGCGCGCAGGGCTACGACGTGGTCGTTCCCGACAATCCACTGCGCGGACCGGCGCACGACTCGGCGGCGGTGGAAAAGGTTCTCGCAGGGCTCGCCGGTCCGATCGTCCTGGTCGGACATTCCTACGGTGGCGCAGTCATCACCAACATCCACAATCCGAACGTCAAGGCCAACGTCTACATCGCCGCCTTCGCCCCGGCGGACGGCGAGGCGGTTCAGCAGCTTCTCGACCCGTTGCGGTTCCCCGGCAGCCAGGCCGTCCCGCCCGCGCTCCAGCTCCGAGTCGTAGACGATCCGGACGCGATCGGCGGCAAGAACGTCGACGGCTACATCGCACGCGAGTACTTCCACGAGGTATTCACCCAGGACGTCGCCGCCGCGACCGCGGCGGAGATGTTCGCCCACCAACGATCGGCCGCCCTCTGGGCGAACCTGCAACCCACCACCGACCCGTCCTGGGTCACCACGCCGAGCTGGTATCTGGTCTCCGACAACGATCGGGTGATACCCCCTGCCGCGCAACGGTTCATGGCCGCGCGAAGCGGAGCCCACACCGCCGAGATCTCGGCCTCGCACGCCTCGCTTGTCTCGCAGCCGGGGCGGGTGACCGAGACCATCGTCGGCGCCGCCACCGCCGTCAGCCACTGAGTGGGATCGACACCGAACCCGCCGTCACGCAACAACCGAGAAAGGCCCGATGATCATGACCAGGAACACCTCGGAACCCGACACCGTCGTCCTGGTTCACGGACTGTGGATGACACCCCGAAGCTGGGAGCACTGGGTGAGCCACTACGAGGCCAAGGGATACGCGGTCATCGCCCCGCCCTACCCCGGATTCGAGATCGAGGTCGAGGCACTGCGGGAGAACCCCGAGGTCATCGCCGACCTCACCGTCCCCGAAACCGTGGACCACCTCGCCGGCGTCATCGAGGCACTCGACGTCCCGCCGATCATCGTTGGTCATTCCTTCGGTGGCACCCTCACGCAGTTGCTGCTCGCCCGCGGTCTCGGCGCCGCGGCCGTCGTCGTCGATTCCGCCCCGACGGAGGGGGTGCGAGTGAATCCGCTGTCCCAGGTGAAGTCGCTGTTCCCCGCGCTGAAGAACCCCGCCAACCGGCACAGGGCGGTCGGCTTCACCCCCGAGGAGTTCCACTACGCATTCACCAACACGCTGACCCGGGAAGAATCGGACAAGGTGTGGGAACGCTATGCGATCGCCGCGCCCGGCAGCTGGGTGTGGGCCTACGGGTTGATCGCCAACTTCAAACCGGGACATCAGGAAACGTGGGTCGACTACACCGCCGATCGCGCACCCCTGCTGTTCATCGGCGGCGAAAAGGACCACATCATGCCGCCGGCGGTCAACAGGTCGAATGCCAAGCACTACAGCAAGTCACCGGCCCTGACCGAGTACCACGAGTTCGCCGGCCGTGACCACTGGACCTGCGCCGCACCCGGGTGGGAAGCGGTCGCCGACTACGCACTGGACTGGGCGGCGCGTCACGCCGACACACAGCCACGCAGCCGGCAGACCTCCTGACAGGCGCTGTTCCCCGGGCCCGGTGTCGACGGTCCCAGTTTCGCCATCGTCGTCAATCGAGTAGTCGACTACTCGCGCGTTCGGCGGTCTGCGACGTCAGCCTTGAGACAGGAAGCTGCCGAGCGGCACCGGCGAACTTGCCGCGCACAAAGGCGTATGGAGTGGAGATGCCCGATCACAGCCACACCTCGACCACCACAGCCCCGCCAAGGGACGTCTCCGACGCGGAACTCGTCCGGTGGGCCTTTGGCCGTCTCAACGCCAAGGACATCGACAGCCTGCGCACTTTCTGGACGGCCGACTCCGTCGTGCGCTTCCCGACCGGGACATGTCGTGGAACCGCCGACATCGCCGCCTACTTCGAGCAGGTCTTCGCCGCCGTGCCCGACTTTGACCTGGGGATCGAATCGATCGCCCAGTCCGGCGGCGACGTCTTCGTCCACTGGCATCTGACCGGTCGTCACGTCGGCCCCTTCTTCGGCATCGCGGGCACCGGGCGGCGAATCGACTTCGAGGGCATCGAACACTTCGTCATCGCAGACGGGAAGGTCGTCACCAACACGGTGCGCTACGACCAGATGGAGTTCGCTCGCCAGATCAAGATGCTGCCCCCCGACGGATCGATTGCGGATCGCGCGATGAAGGCCGTCTTCAACGCCAAGACGCGGGTAGTGGGCATCGCTCGCCGCGGCTGAACCGTGGGACTCACGCTTGAAGGTCCGGAGCGGGTGAGCGACCAACCGCGTGTCCAGCCGCATCGGCAACGGCCGAGCCGGTCCTGACGCCCCGAGGAAGTGATCGCATGAACACATCGACGATCGTCTCCGTCAACGGCCGCCCCACCCGCGTCCGAGTCGAGGGAATCCGTGAGAACCCGCCGGTGCTCTTGCTGCACGGCATCGGACGCAGCCTCGAGGACTGGGACCCGCAGTACACGCGGTTGTCCGGCGCATACTGGGTGATCGGTCTCGACATTCCCGGCTTCGGGTATTCAGCACGGCGGCCCGAGCCCGCCACACTCGAGGTGCTCGCCCGCGGCGTCTGTGAAACCCTCGATGCACTCGACGAACACCGGCCTGCGCATGTCATCGGCAATTCCCTGGGCGGGGCGATCGCCCAGCAGCTCGTCGCGGTCGAGCCGGATCGGGTGGCCAGCCTGGTCCTGGTCGACAGTGCGGGATTCGGATCCGAGGTGGCAGCTCTGCTGCGGATACTTGCGCTGCCGGGCATTGGTCGGCTTGCTGCCCGCCACACCACCCGGGCCGGCGCAGCCCTGGTCGAACGCCTGATCTTCGCCGATCCCACCTTCGTGACGAAGAAACGCATTGACCTCGCGATGGACATCGCTCGCCAACCCGACCCCGCTGACGTGTTGTACGAGCTGGTTCGCGCAGAGATCGGGATCCGAGGCATCCGGCCGGCCGGGCGTACCGAACTCATCGCAGCGGCCAATCGACACCCTCGGCCGACCCTGATCATGTGGGGCGAGAGGGACCGGGTTCAGCCTGCACATCACCTCGACGCTGCCCGGAGCATGTACCCGCATGCCGAGACGCATCTGTTTCCCGGTGTCGGCCACATGCCGCAACTCGAGTGCCCCGACGACTTCGCGACCCTCGTATCGGCCTTTCTCGCCGATGCCGCCACTGCGGACCAGCTCGAGTAGGGCGCGGCCGTCGCCACGACTCCTGTCCGTGGGCGTCGGGTCGTTCATTGTCTGGGCTGCAGAGATAGTGCGTCCCCGGTCCACGATGTCGTGTGTCTAGTTGATGCGCAGACTGATGTAGGACATGACCGCCGCGAAGGTCAGGATGGGGACGCCCCAGGCGAGGCGTGCCCGTTGGTAGCGAACCCAGGTTCGGGCGATCTCCGTGAAAGTCATTCCCCGCCAACTGGGTTGATGCATCTGATGGCCCCCTCGTCTGCTGCCGATCGCCACCGTATCAAGTGCAGCGGGAACGGTCGTCTGCTGCTGCGACCTGCACTGATGGCCCGTCCCGCTGGGGCAGCAGTGGCGCGTTCGTCGGGCCGACAGTACCGGCGGGCGAGGTCTCGAACTTCCTGCACCGAAGGCCGGGTTGGTTGACCAGTCGGTAGTCGCACTTGTGGAGGGCTCCCGATCGCACAGATCTGGACGAGTTCCAGATTGTGGTCAGGTCTGTGCGCGATCAGGTGTCGGACCGGAGCGATCCCGTCGTGCCGTTGGTGGATGAACGTATTCCGCATGTTCCGGAACCGAGGTGGACTTCGAGTCCGGGGCAGGTCAGGTGTCCAGGATTGAGATGCAGGACGGGTCGCCCGGACGCCCGTGCCGGTCTCTGGTGGAGATCGGATTCGCCTCCGGGCCCGATCGCCCGTTTCGGTGGTTGACAGCCCGCCGGTCGGCGGCGTACCCACGTACCGTGGAGGCATCGGGACAGTCGACGGAAGTGACGGTTGGATGACGCTCGCCGTACCGGGCATGGTTGGGAACCTGCCCATCGCGTTGACCAGTTTCGTCGGCCGCCGTCGTGAGTTGACCGAGGCGAGGCGGCTGCTGGCCACCTCGCGCTTGGTGACGCTGACCGGGATCGGCGGGGTAGGCAAGACCCGGCTTGCGTTGAAGGTCGCCGAAGATTCTCGAAGGGGCTTCGGTGACGGCATACGACTGGTCGAACTCGCCGAGGTCCACGACCCGGAGTCTCTGAAAGACGCGGTCGCGATCGCCGTCGGATTGCGCGTCCGCGCCGCCCGTCCTCCCATGGACATGTTGGTGGAGTACCTCGCGCCGCTGCGGCTGCTGCTGATCATGGACAACTGCGAGCACCTGGTCGAAGCGGTCTCGCCACTGTGCGAGGTGCTGTTGCGCAGGTGCCCTGAGGTTCGAATTCTGGCATCGAGCCGCGAGCCGCTGGGTATCGACGGGGAGGCGGTCCTGCGGGTTCCGCCGTTGTCGGTCCCGGATCCGGGGCATGCACCACAGTTGGAGGGACTTCCGCAGTACGAGGCGGTCACGTTGTTCGTCGAGCGTGCCGCGGCCGCCGTTCCCGAGTTCCGGCTCACCGAAGAAAACCAGGGCGCCGTCGTCGGGATCTGTCGCCAGCTGGACGGTCTGCCATTGCCGATCGAACTGGCGGCGGCACGGTTGCGGGCGATGTCGGCGGAGCAGATCCAGGAACGACTGACCGACCGCTACCGGTTGCTGAACAGGGGAAGTCGTTCGGCCCCGACGCGACAGCAGTCGCTGCGTGCGTGCGTCGACTGGAGTCACGATCTGTGCTCGGAGCAGGAACAGAAACTGTGGCACCGGCTGGCGGTCTTTGCGGGCAGCTTCAAACTGGACGCGGCCGAGGGCGTCTGCTCCGAGGGCTTCGTCGACGGCGAGCTGTTGGATGGCGTGGCCTCCTTGATCGACAAGTCGATCCTGATCCGTGAGGAGCCGGGCCGTGCCGTGAGGTACCGGATGTTGGAGACGATCCGCGACTACGGCGAGGAGAAACTCCGTGAGACCGGCGAGCACACCGCTTTCCTGCGGCGGTACCGCGACTGGTACGAACGGCTCGCATTGCAGGCCGCGGACGATTGGATCAGCGCTAATCAGGGGGCGTGGATCGCCCGCCTCGACCGTGAACAGGCGAATCTGCGCGACGCGCTGACGATCAGCCTCACCGGGGACGAGGAGGACGCCGCCGTCGGGCTGCGGATGGCCACCGCGTTGTATCCCTTCTGGCTCTCCCGTGGCCGGCTCAGCGAAGGACGCCGCTGGCTGGAACGTGCACTGGCCTGCCC
>NZ_JBFUJP010000068.1:0-27034 GCF_056401315.1 Rhodococcus sp. P4_F5
GTCGCGTACAGCAGCAGCATGATCGTGCCGTGCATGGTGAACAGCTGGTTGAACTGCTCGTTCGACAGGAACTGCATCCCGGGAACCGCGAGCTCGGTCCGCATCAGCAGGGCCATCAGGCCGCCGATGAGGAAGAAGGCGAACGAGGTGACCATGTACATGATCCCGAGGGTCTTCGGGTCAGTGGTGGTCACCATCTTGTAGATGTACGAGCCCTTGGGTCCCAGTCGCGCCGGGTATGGCCGGGCGGCCGTTATCTCGGGGACTGGCTGGGGCGCTACGGCAGTCACTAATCCTCCTGAATGCGCGTCCTACCCCGCTGCGAGGCGAACGTCCTCTGGCTTGCGCTCTGTGAATCGTAGACCGTCGCCTCGCGATCCGCGGAGCCGGTCCTACCCACTGTCGTACTTCGTGTCGCGTACAGCGTCTAGAAGTGCCGTGAGCAGGGAGTTTCCTCCTCCGAGGCCGGGTCGAGGTTCCACCGACACGGTGAGTCGCCTGCAACCGAACTCGACGGGACCGGCGATCCGTGGACAATCCCGGCGCCCGCCCCGGCGACGGACGCAGGATCCTTCCCCGCCGCGGCCCGGGCCGGGCGTGCGAGAGCCCTGACAGGGCACCTCGGCCCGACACACGTGACCCCGGCTAAGGATATTGCTAAGGTTTCCCTTGCCTAAATTCGATGGGAGTTCTTTGTGAAGTTCAAATCCAATGCCTTGGTCGCGCTCGTGAGCTGCGCCGCGGTCGCCCTGATCGGCGCCACCGCCGGTTGCTCCAGCGCCACCGACTCCCCCGCGGCCGCATCCGCGGCCGGCGAGTCCACGGGGTCCTTCCCCCGCACCGTGACCCACGCCCTCGGCAGCACCGAGATCCCCGCCGCACCGAAGCGGGTCGTCGCGCTCGACACCAGCTACTCCGACGCGACGCTGCTGCTGGAGACCGAGCTCGTCGGCTACGTCACCTACCGCAGCGCCGGACTGCCCGACTACCTCGGCGAGTCCCGCGGCGAGTTCGCACCGAATGCCGTCGCGGTCGGCGAGCTGACCACCCCGAGCCTCGAGAAGATCGCCGAGCTGCAGCCCGACCTGATCGTCTCCGCCAAGGTCCGGCACGGCGACATCTACGACCAGCTGTCGAAGATCGCGCCGACGGTGATGTCGGAGACCACCGGCCCGACCTGGAAGGACAACATCCGACTGCTCGGCCAGGCCCTGGGCAAGGAGGACCTGGCGGATCAGAAGATCGGCGCCTACGAGACCCGCGCGGCCGCGATCGGTGCGGACATCAATGCGAAGGCGGACAACCCGACCGTCACGGTGGTCCGCTTCGCCGGCGAGCCGACGGCCCGCATCTACCGCACCACGTCCTTCAGCGGCATCGTCCTCGCCGACGCCGGCATCAACCGCCCGGCCAGCGCCGGACCCGACCCGGCCAAGCCGTCGAGCATCTCCAACGACATCAGCCCCGAACTGATCACCGAGGCCGACGCCGACCTGATCGTGGTGAGCACCTACCACTCCGGCGACGGGAAGAGCGAGGCCGCCGCCCAGCCGTTCCTGACCAACCCGCTGTGGGCCGGACTGCAGGGCCAGAAGGTCGACGTCGACGACGCGCTGTGGATGTCCGCGGTCAGCGTCCAGGGCGCCGGCGGCATCCTCGACGACCTGGCCACGCACTTCGGCGTCGACAGCCGCCGCGGCTAGTCTCGACTCGCCCGAGCTTCAGGAGGAAGACCCCACCATGCGTAAGCCCGCACTCATCCGCCGCGCCGTGCCCACGGCCCTGCTCGCCGCCACCGCCGTCGTGCTGACGGCGTGCGGCGGTGGCGACGCCACCGAAGACGCCGCCAGCAGCATCGTTCGCAGCACCACCAGCGTGGCCGGGGCGGGCGTGCTCGGCAACGGCCGCAGCACCGAGAACGTCTGCGGACCAACGGCTCCCGTCGACTCGGCCGGCGTCGAGGGCACCACCCGCAAGGTGGCGCACGCGGCGGGCGAGTCGGCGGTGCCCGCCGATCCGCAGCGCATCGTGGTCCTCGACACCGACAAGCTCGACACCGTCTGCGCGCTCGGGCTGCAGGACCGACTCGTCGGCGCGGCGGTGACCGGCGAGGTCGGCACGCAGCCGGAGTACCTCGGCACGGCCGTCGCCGGGGTCGAGCCCGTCGGCACCCTGCAGGAGCCGAACATCGAGAAGATCGCGGCACTGAAGCCGGACCTGATCCTCGGCTCGAAGTTCCGCACCCCGGAGCTGTACCAGCAGCTCAGTGCCGTCGCCCCCACCACGTTCACCGAGAAGGTCGGCACGACGTGGAAGGAGAACCTGCTGCTCGACGGCACCGCGCTGGGCCGCGGGGCCAGCGCGAAGGCGGTGCTCGACGCCTACCAGACCGAGGCCACCGAGACCGGCCGGAGCCTCGACTCCGCGCAGACCGAGGCCTCGGTGGTGCGGTTCATGCCCGGCGTGGTCCGCACCTACGGCCCGGACAGCTTTTCCGGGCAGGTACTCGCGGACGCCGGCGTGCGGCGTCCGGCGTTCCAGCGCCTCGAGGGCGCCAAGGACCAGCGGTTCGCGGAGATCAGCACCGAGGAACTGTCCAAGGCCGACGGCGACATCATCTACGTCAGCTTCTACGGTGACGAGGCCCGCGGTCAGGGCACCGACGTGATGAACGGCGGGCTGTGGCAGGGCCTCGGCGCCGTCAAGGACCGCCGTGTGTTCGCGGTGGACGACGAAATCTGGATGACCGGAATCGGCGTCGTCGCCGCCCGCGGCATCCTCGACGACCTGAAGGCATCCCTCAATGGCTACACGAACTAGAGCCCTCGCTCCCGCCGCCCTCGTGGGCGCGCTCCTCGGCGCGCTGACGCTGGCCCCGACGGCGGCCGCGGATCCCGCCGCGGCGGCACCCCGGATCGAGGTGTTCGCCGCCGACGGCGCCACCCCTCTCGGCAACACCGCGGTGCACGAGGGCGATCGGATCGTGGTGCGCGGCACCGGCTTCGACCTGAACGCCAACACCGGCGGGCTGCCGGTCCCGGTGCCGCCGGGCGTCCCGCACGGCACCTTCGTCGCCTTCGGGGCGTTCGCCCCGCAATGGCGTCCGTCCGAGGACGCGCACGCCGAGGCGCGGGTCGGGCAGCAGCGTTCGGCCACCGCCTGGGTGATGTCCGAGGACGCCCTGAACCGGGTTCCGGACGCGCCGTTCGACTTCCGGCGCACCATCCGCCAGCAGTGGGTGCCGCTGGCCGGCGACGGCTCCTTCACCGCCACGCTGACAGTCAAGAAGCCCGCGAGGGCCGCCGACGGCGCGGCCTACGGGGTGTACACCTACGCCGCGGCGGACGCCGTCAACGCGGCGGAGGAGCTGGCCGTCCCGGTCAACTTCGACCCCGCACCGGGGCCGAACGCCCCGGTACCGCCCGCGCAGGACCTGCTGTGGGCCTTCGCACCCGGCTACACCGACCTGGTGAAGAACACCACGCAGGGCTCGGTGGTGGGCAGCGACGGCGCGACTGTCCGCGGCGACGGCCGGCTCACCTTCGAACTGGACTCCGCGGACGTCGACCCGGCGACCGGGCTGGGGACCGTCCGCTACCGCGGCACGGCGGTCTCGTTCACCCGCTTCCACCTGGCCGAGATCGCGTTGGCCGACCCCTGGGTCGAGTTCACGCCCGAGGGCACCTTCCTGTCGGCCGAGACCTCGGACGGCAACATGGTCGGCACCGACGCGACGAGCCGGATCCGGTTCGCGCAGTTGGACACCCGCGCCGGCGGCCGGGAGTTCACCGACGTGCCCGCCCGGTTCTCGGTGCCGCTGGCGCCGAGCGTCCTACTGCCGTACTCCGGCCAGCCGGCCGCCCCGGTGACCTTCCGGTACTGATGCCCGTCCCCGAGTACGTCGCGGCGCTACGCGCTCACGTCGGACACGCCCCGCTGTGGCTGTCCGGCGTGAGCGCGGTCGTCGTGGACGACGACGGCCGAATCCTGTTGACCCGCAGGGCCGACAACGGCCGATGGGCGGTGGTGTCCGGCATCCTCGAACCCGGCGAGGAGCCCGGCCCGGCGGCCGTGCGGGAGATCCGCGAGGAGGCCGGCGTCGAGGCCGAGCTGGTCCGCATCACCAGCGTCGACACCGCCGGGCCGATCACCTACCCGAACGGCGACGTCGCCAGCTACCTCGACGTGTGCTTCCTCGCCCGCGCGGTCTCCGGCGAGGCCCGCGTCGCCGACGAGGAGAACCTCGAGGTCGCGTGGTTCGCGCCGGACGCGTTGCCCGCCGACCTCACCGAGAGCTCGGCCCCGCGCATCGAGAAGGCCCTGCGCGGCGAGCCCGAGGCCTGGTTCAGCCGGCGTTCTCCCACAGGCCCATGACGTTCCCCTCGGGGTCCTTGAAGTAGGCCGCGAACCCCATCTCGCCGACCGGCTGCTTCTCCCCCACCGTGGCGCCGCCCAACTCGCCGATCTTGACCAGGGCTTCGTCGATGCTGGGCACGTCGATGGTGATCACCGGCCCCTTCGGATACTCCGGGACGCGCTCGAACATGCCGCCGCCGATGTATCCCGGTTCTGCGGGCATGCCCGACTCCGCGACCGGCCCGGTCGAGACGACGGTGTAGCTCATCTCGGGCATCTCGACGGTGTTCCAGCCGAACACCTGCCGGTAGAACGTCCTCGCGCGGTCCCCGTCGTCGAACGGGACCTCGAAGTGCACAACCTTGCCACTCATCGTCTCTCCTCACCTGAAGTGAACATCCGACGATGCCGACGCTAGCCCGATCCCCCGCACACGTGAAGGGCCCCTGCACGCGTGCAGGGGCCCTTCATCGGAGTTGTTCTGACCGGGAGGTGGACCTAGAAGTCCCAGTCCTCGTCCTCGGTGTTGACTGCCTTGCCGATCACGTAGCTCGAGCCCGACCCCGAGAAGAAGTCGTGGTTCTCGTCCGCGTTCGGGGACAGCGCCGACAGGATCGCCGGGTTGACGTCCGTCTCGTCCTTGGGGAACAGGCCCTCGTAGCCGAGGTTCATCAGCGCCTTGTTGGCGTTGTACCGCAGGAACTTCTTGACGTCCTCGGTGAGCCCCACGCCGTCGTAGAGGTCCTGGGTGTACTCGACCTCGTTGTCGTAGAGCTCGAAGAGCAGCTCGAACGTGTAGTTCTTGAGCTCGTCGCGCTCGGCCTGGCTGAGCTGCTCCAGGCCCTTCTGGTACTTGTAGCCGATGTAGTACCCGTGCACGGCCTCGTCACGGATGATCAGCCGGATCAGGTCCGCGGTGTTGGTGAGCTTGGCCCGCGAGGACCAGTACATCGGCAGGTAGAAGCCGGAGTAGAACAGGAACGACTCGAGCAGCGTCGAGGCGACCTTGCGCTTGAGCGGCGACTCGCCGTTGTAGTAGTCGAGGATGATCCGCGCCTTGCGCTGCAGGTTCGGGTTCTCCTCCGACCAGCGGAAGGCGTCGTCGATGTCGCGGGTGGAGCACAGCGTCGAGAAGATCGAGCTGTAGCTCTTCGCGTGCACCGACTCCATGAACGCGATGTTGGTGTACACCGCCTCCTCGTGCGGGGTGATCGCGTCCGGGATCAGCGAGACGGCGCCCACGGTGCCCTGGATGGTGTCGAGCAGCGTCAGGCCGGTGAAGACCCGCATGGTGAGCTGCTTCTCGTTCTCGGTCAGGGTGTTCCACGACGGGATGTCGTTGGACACCGGCACCTTCTCCGGCAGCCAGAAGTTGCCGGTCAGGCGCTCCCAGACCTCCGCGTCCTTCTCGTCGGGGACGCGGTTCCAGTTGATCGCCGAGACGCGATCAATCAGCTTGAGGTGCGTGCCCCCAGCGGGGGTGTGTGCGGAAGTCATGTCGATCCCTTGCTGGTCTGTGGTTGCTCTGTCGTCTTTGTCGGTGCCGTCGGCCCTACAGCATGCAGGAAACGCAGCCCTCGACCTCGGTGCCCTCGAGCGCCATCTGCCGCAGGCGGATGTAGTAGAGCGTCTTGATGCCCTTGCGCCATGCGTAGATCTGCGCCTTGTTGATGTCGCGGGTGGTGGCGGTGTCCTTGAAGAACAGCGTCAGCGACAGGCCCTGGTCGACGTGCTGGGTGGCCGCCGCGTAGGTGTCGATGATCTTCTCGTACCCGATCTCGTACGCGTCCTGGTAGTACTCCAGGTTGTCGTTCGTCAGGTAGGGCGCCGGGTAGTAGACGCGACCGATCTTGCCTTCCTTGCGGATCTCGATCTTCGACGCCACCGGGTGGATGGAGCTGGTGGAGTTGTTGATGTAGGAGATCGACCCGGTCGGCGGGACGGCCTGCAGGTTCTGGTTGTAGATGCCGTGCGCCTGCACCGACGCCTTGAGCTCGGTCCAGTCCGCCTGCGTCGGGATGTGCACGCCGGAGTCGGCGAACAGCTGCCGGACCCGCTCGGTCTTCGGCTCCCACGCCTGGTCGGTGTACTTGTCGAAGAACTCGCCCGAGGCGTACTTGGACTCCGGGAAGCCCTTGAAGTACGTGCCGCGGTCCTTGGCGATCTCGTTCGACGCCCGGATCGCGTGGAACACCACCGTGTAGAAGTAGATGTTCGTGAAGTCCAGGCCCTCGTCCGAGCCGTAGTGGATCCGCTCGCGCGCCAGGTACCCGTGCAGGTTCATCTGCCCGAGGCCGATGGCGTGAGAGTCGTTGTTGCCCTGCTCGATCGACGGCACCGAGTAGATGTGGGTCTGGTCGGAGACGGCGGTCAGCGCGCGGATCGAGGTCTCGATGGTCTGCGCGAAGTCCGGCGAGTCCATCGTCTTCGCGATGTTCAGCGAACCGAGGTTGCAGGAGATGTCCTTGCCGACGTGGCTGTAGGACAGGTCGTCGTTGAAGGTCGACGGCGTCGAGACCTGCAGGATCTCCGAGCACAGGTTCGAGTGGGTGATCTTGCCGGCGATCGGGTTCGCCCGGTTCACGGTGTCCTCGTACATGATGTACGGGTAGCCGGACTCGAACTGCAGCTCCGCGACGGTCTGGAAGAACTCGCGGGCCTTGATCTTCGTCTTGCGGATCCGCTTGTCGTCGACCATCTCGTAGTACTTCTCGGTGACGTCGATGTCCGCGAACGGCACGCCGTAGATGCGCTCGACGTCGTACGGCGAGAAGAGGTACATGTCCTCGTTCTTCTTCGCCAGCTCGAACGTGATGTCCGGGATGACGACGCCGAGCGAGAGGGTCTTGATCCGGATCTTCTCGTCCGCGTTCTCGCGCTTGGTGTCGAGGAAGCGGTAGATGTCCGGGTGGTGCGCGTGCAGGTACACCGCGCCCGCGCCCTGACGCGCGCCGAGCTGGTTGGCGTACGAGAAGGAGTCCTCGAGCAGCTTCATGATCGGGATGACGCCCGACGACTGGTTCTCGATCCGCTTGATCGGGGCGCCGTGCTCACGAACGTTGCTGAGCAGCAACGCAACTCCGCCGCCGCGCTTGGACAGCTGCAGGGCCGAGTTGATGGAGCGACCGATGGACTCCATGTTGTCCTCGATGCGAAGCAGGAAGCAGGACACGGGCTCGCCGCGCTGCTTCTTGCCGGAGTTGAGGAAGGTCGGGGTGGCCGGCTGGAAGCGGCCGGCGATGATCTCGTCGACCAGCTTGACGGCCAGGTCCTCGTCGCCGGCGGCGAGGGTGAGCGCGACCATGCAGACCCGGTCCTCGAACCGCTCCAGGTAGCGCTTGCCGTCGAACGTCTTGAGCGTGTACGAGGTGTAGTACTTGAACGCGCCGAGGAAGGTGGGGAACCGGAACTTCTTGGAGTACGCGTGGTCGATCAGCGACTTCACGAACTCACGGGAGTACTGGTCGAGCACTTCCGGCTCGTAGTAGTTCTCCTTGACCAGGTAGTCCAGCTTCTCGTCCAGGTTGTGGAAGAAGACGGTGTTCTGGTTGACGTGCTGGAGGAAGTACTGGTTGGCGGCCTCGCGGTCCTTCTCGAACTGGATCTCGCCGTTGGGGCCGTACAGGTTGAGCATCGCGTTGAGCGCGTGGTAGTCGAGCTCCCCCGAGGAGACGTCGGGTCGTGCCACAGCGCGCTCTACACTCCCAGCCGGGGCTGTGTCTGTGATGGTCGGTGCCACTGTTCACTCTCCATGAATTGTTCGAGGCCCTCGCGGACGCGAATGACGTCCTCGGCGGTACCCATGAGTTCGAAGCGGTACAGGTACGGAACCTGGCACTTCCTTGAAATGACGTCTCCGGCGAAGCAGAAGGACTCGCCGAAGTTGGTATTGCCTGCCGCGATGACCCCACGGATCAGCGACCTGTTGTGCTCGTTGTTGAGGAACCGGATGACCTGCTTCGGCACGTAGCTCGTGTCCCGCCCCGTCGCGGTGATCCCGCCACCATAGGTGGGCAGGATCAGGACGTACGGTTCGTCGACCTCGAATGTGCCGGCGCGGTCATGCAACGGAATGCGCGTGGCCGGGACACCCAACTTCTGAACGAAACGGTGGGTGTTCTCCGACGCGCTGGAGAAGTAGACCAGCGATGTCATGGCCTGTCATCTCCGTAAGTTCTTCAGGCGGCGTTGACCGTGAGCGACTTGATCCGGTCCGGACGGAAGCCCGACCAGTGATCGTCACCGGCCACCACCACGGGGGCCTGCAGGTAACCCAGCGCCATCACGTAGTCGCGGGCCTCCGCGTCCTCGCTGATGTCGATGATGGAGTACTCGATACCGGCCTTGTCGAGCGCCCGGTAGGTCGCATTGCACTGAACGCACGCCGGCTTGGTGTAGACGGTGATGCTCATGTAAGTCCCTCTTTCCCTGGCTTACGGAACTGATGGTCAGTGAAGCGGAGGATCACGGTGTGAATCTCACCTACTGGAACAGCTGTCCGGCCTTGACAAACGATGGTCGAGCCTTCGGACTGGGGTCGCGGCCGCTCTGCCCTCTTGGCGTTCCTGACACTACACCTTGTGTCCGACAATCCATAGAACCCGAGATGTTGTGAACGACAAAGATGAAATTCCCTGGTCGTAAGCATCCGGAGCCGCCAGATCGTGTCGCGAACCGGCGTGTCGCGCGTCACAAATACGGGGTGCTGCTGGTCACACTCCCCGGCGTGTGCATGGCCACGTCACCGGCCGCCTAGGGTGGGCCCGTGCCCACCGACGACGAACCCCGGTTCCACGCCGCGGTGACGGCCGCCGGGCCCGTCTCCCCCAGCCTGCGCCGGATCCGGTTCGCCGGGCCCGGGCTCGCCGGCTTCGCCTCCAGCGGCGACCCCGACGAGCGCCTCCTCGTGGAGTTCGGCGACGAGGCCCGCAGCTACACCGTCCGGCGCTGGGACCCGGCCGCACACACCCTGGACGTCGACTTCGCGGTGCACGCCGGCGGCGCGGCCGCGGCCTGGGCGCGCGGGGCGACGCCGGGGATGCCGGTGCGGCTCTCGCGGCCGAAGGGCTGGTACCGCCCGCCCGCCGACGCGCGATGGCAACTGCTGCTCGCGGACCTGAGTGCGCTGCCCGCGGCGGCGCGCATCGTCGAGACCCTGCCCGCCGACGTCGCCGTGCACCTGATCGCCGAGGTTCCCGAGGCCGCGGACGAACAGCGCTGGACCACCCCGGCGGACCTCACCGTGACGTGGCTGCACGGGACCGGCAACGGCCTGACCCCCAGCGCGCTGCCCGACCGGCTCGCCGCCCTCGACTTGCCGGCCGTCCCCGGCTACCTCTGGTCGGCCGGCGAGACCGGCGCGTCTCGGCGGATCCGCCGGCACGTCCGCCGCGAGCTGGGCTGGACGTCGGACCGCTTCGACGTCATGGGGTACTGGCAGGCCGACAAGGAGCGCTGGCTCGCCGGCTACCGGCGGGTGGAGGCCCGGATCGAGGAACTCACCGTCGCCGGGCTGTCCGCGGGCCAGAGCCTCGACGAGGTCCGCGACACCGTCGACGACGCGCTCACCGAGGCCGGACTGTAGCCACCGGCCGCGGCGCCGGTCAGGCCTCGAGCCGGCCGAACCCGACGACCGCGGAGTCGCTCGCCCAGTCCACGGTGTGCACCCGGATTCGGCCGAACTCGTTGCCGCCGACGGTCGTCACGGTGTCGCCGTCGACCGCGACCACGAAGTTGGTGTGCTGTCCGACCCAGCTGCTGTTGTCGTAGAGCACCACGTCGCCGACCGTCGGGACGTATCCGCCGCCGACCTCCTCGAACCGGCCCTGCGACTGGTAGTACTCCTGCAGCGTGTAGACGCCGGGAATCCGCCAGTGCCCGGAGTTCGGGTTCGACAGCGGCCGCCCGGCCTCCCGCATGACCCAGCTCACGAAGTCCGCGCACCAGGGCTCCTCGATGCCCTCCGCGTAGAAGGTGCCCGGTCGCTGGTCCCGGTGCTCGGCCTCGAGCAGCTCGACGATCTTCGCCTGGTCGGCCGAGAGCACGGACGCGTCGACGTCGGGGAAGGCGGTGGTGTCCCACGGCAGGTAGCGGCTCGGCAGCATCAACGCCACACCCGCGGCGACAACGGCGATCACGGCGATCACCGCGGCGATCCACAGTGCCGTGCGGCGACGACGGGTGGGCGCAAGGGTGCTCATGGGAGTCGAATGTAGCGAAACGCCCGCCGGGGGCGGTGGATCACCACCTCCGGCGGGCGTTCGGTCTGCCGCGTTGCTCAGCCGTGGGCCGCGGGCCTGCCGCGACGGGCACCGTCGGTACCGCCGGCGAGCGCGGGCTCGACCTCGTCGATCTCCGCGACCAGTTCCGCGTCGACCGCCTGGCTGTCAGTCTGCTGGCCGTCTGCCTTGGCGGCGTTCGCCGCCCGCTCCTGGTCGAGCTGTTCGAGTCCGGTGGTGGTCTTGAGCGCCACCTCCTTCATGAACGCGATCGCGACCAGCCCGAGCAGCGCCAGGACGCCGGAGACGAGGAACACCCGGGCGGTGGCGTCGCCGTAGGCCGCCCGGACGATGTCACCGACGGCAGCGGGCAGTTCCTTCAGGTTCGACAGCCCGGCACCCGACCCGGCCGACGGCCCGGGGTCGATTCCCGCGCCGACGAGACCCTGGGTGGTCAGCGTCGCCACGTGCGAGGAGAGGACCGCGCCGAGCACCGAGACGCCGGCCGCGCCGCCGAGCGAGCGGAAGAACGTGATCGTGGCGGTGGCCGCGCCCAGGTCCGAGGGAGCGGCGTTGTTCTGCACCGGCAGCACCAGGTTCTGCATGGCCATGCCCATGCCGGCGCCGAGGACGAACAGGTAGACCCCGATCAGCGCCATGTCGGTGGTGTGGTCGGTGGTGGCGAGCAGGAGGAACCCGGCGGCCATGGCGGTGGCGCCGATCAACAGGAAGCGCTTCCACTTGCCGTACTTGGTGATCAGCTGGCCGGAGACGGTCGAGGACAGCATGGACCCGAACACCATCGGCAGGGTGAGCAGGCCGGCGGCGGTCGGCGAGTAGCCGCGGGCGATCTGGAAGTACTGTCCGAGGAACACCGCGCCGCCGAACATGGCGACACCGACCGCGATGCTGGCGAGGGTGGCCAGCGTCATGGTGCGGTCGCGGAAGAGACGCAGCGGCACCACCGGGTCGCTGGCCTTGGTCTCGGTGAAGATCGCCAGCGCGAGCAGGACGGCGCCCAGCGCGACGAGCCCGAACGACATCCCGGACGCCCAGTCGAAGTTCTTGCCCGCCAAGGTGACCCAGATCAGCAGGACGCTGACACCGCCGGCGATGAGGGTGGCGCCGAGGTAGTCCACCTTCACGTCGCGCTTGACGACGGGCAGGTTCAGGGTCCGCTGGATGACGACCAGCGCGACGATCGCCAGCGGGACGCCCACGTAGAACGTCCAGCGCCAGCCGAGCCAGCTGGTGTCGACGATGACGCCGCCGATCAGCGGGCCGGCGACCGTGGCGAGCGACATGACCGCCGCCAGGGGGCCCTGGTAGCGGCCGCGTTCCCGGGGGCTGAACATCGCGGCGATGACGATCATGACCAGCGCCTGCAGTCCGCCGAGGCCCAGTCCCTGGACCGCGCGGAAACCGATCAGCATCGGCACCGACGTCGCCAGGCCGGACAGCACCGAACCGAGGGTGAACACCAGCAGCGACAACTGCACCAGCATCTTCTTGCTGACCAGGTCGGCGAACTTGCCCCAGATCGGGGTGGTCGCGGTGGAGGCCAGCAGGGTGGCCGTGACCACCCAGGTGTACTGGTCCTGGGTGCCGTGCAGGTCGGTGATGATGGTCGGCAGGGCGTTGGAGACGATCGTCGACGACAGCAGCGCGACGAACATGCCCATCATGAGGCCGATCAGGGCCTCGATGCGCTGACGATGGGTCATCCGGCCGTCACCGGACGACCCTTCTCTTACGGGCGGAGCGTCCTGGGACGCGGGGTTGCTCACGATGTGGCTCCTCGGGCTGATGGGTGGTGCGGTGTGGTGGGCAGAGTCAGAGACCGGCGAGGGTCAGCGACCGGCGGGGGCCACCGAGTGGTTGGCGCCCGCCTCGATGGCGGCACAGAATCGGTCGAGGCGGGCCGTCAGGTCACCGACCTCGTCCTCGGTCCAGTCCGCGAGCGCGGTGTGGACCCAGCGGGCCCGCATCTCGCGATGGCGGCGCAGCGCCTCGGCGCCGGCCTCCGTCAGCGACAGCAACGCGGCCCGGCCGTCGAGCGGATCCGGGTGCCGCTGGACGTATCCGAGCGCCTCGGCCTGCGCCACCTGGCGGCTGAGCGCCGACTGGGTCACCCACAGTTCCTCCGCGAGCGCACTGGGCCGGTGCCCCGCCGAGCACTCGATCCGCGTGAGCAGCGCGCCCAGCGGCGGTGGGAGCGCCCCCGCGCTCTGCTGGCCGGCGGCCACCGCGCGGCTGCGCTGCACCACCCCCCGCAGGGCGTCGATCAGTTCTGACGCGGCTTCCGGGCTGATCATTCCCACTCCTTTTAGTTGATACTTGCAACCATAGCATCAGTTAGTTGCGTCCATCAACTATCAAGGTGGCGGGGCGGTCGGACTACCCCAGGCGACGCAGCAGCGCGGTCAGCATCCGCACGTCCACCGGATCCCACTGGGACAGGTCCCGGCGCCACTGCGCGATCCCCTCCGCGCGCTGCTGACCCAGCCTGCTCCGACCCTCCTCGGTGAGCTCGACGAGCTTCGCCCGCGCATCCTCGGGATCCGGGATCCGCCGCGCCAGCCCGAGTCGGGTCACCGCGTCGATCTGCCGGCTGAGCGTCGACTTCTCCACCCCGAGGTGGTCGATCAGCTCGGACATCGGCACCGCGTCGTCCCGGCGGGTCAGCAACATCAGCAGCGGGTAGCAGGACGGGTCCAGGCGGGGATGGATCCGGTGCGCGCGCTCGCGCATGCGAATGCCGCCCCGGCGCCACATGTCCACCAGTTCGACCTCGAGGTCGGTGATCGGATCCGAAGCCACGCGGGTATCCCTTCACGTCGATGTGCGCGACCATCAAATCAGTAGCCCACCGTCTCCGGGCACCGCGATGGCAATTTCCGCCCCGCGGCGCGTCGGCGCAGACACACCTTCAGTTCTCGAACGGTGGACCCGACCATCGGAGGCAGACGTGGAACCACTGGTCTCGATCGCCCAGGGAGCGATGCGGGGGGCGGCGCACGACGGAGTGCTCTCCTTCAAGGGGATCCCCTACGCGGCCGCGCCGGACGGCCGGCGACGGTTCACGGCGCCGTCGCCCGCGCCGCACTGGGACTGGCTCCGCGACGCCACCGGCTACGGCCCGACCGCGCCCAAACCCCCGTACCCGGACCCGCTGGCGAAACTGTTGCCCGAACCCGTGATCGCCGGCGACGACTACCTCAACCTCAACGTCTGGACCCCGGACCTCGACGGCCGGCTGCCGGTGCTGGTCTGGCTGCACGGCGGCGCCTTCGTCCACGGCTCGGGCGCGGTCAGCCTGTACGACGGGACCGCGTTCGCGCGGGACGGGGTCGTCTGCGTCACGGTCAACTACCGGCTGGGAGCCGAGGGGTTCCTGCTGATCGACGACGCCCCGGCGAACCGTGGGGTGCTCGACCAGCTCGCGGCCCTGCGCTGGGTCCGCGAGAACATCGGCTGCTTCGGCGGCGATCCGGACCGGGTCACCGTCGCCGGCGAGTCGGCGGGCGCGATGAGCGTGACGACGCTGTTGTCCATGCCCGAGTCTGCGGGGCTGTTCGGACGGGCCGTGGCGCAGAGCGGCGCCGGCCATCACGTGATGGCCGCCGAGACCGCGCGCCGGGTGACCGCGGCGCTGGCCGAGCAGCTCTCGGTGCCGCCGACGGTCGAGGGGTTCGCCTCGGTCCCGGCCACCGACCTCACCGCGGCGCAGGCCGAGTTGTCCGCGCGGATCGCCCGCGAGCCGAACCCCGAGTTGTGGGGCGAGATCGCCGCCGACTCGATGGCGTTCGAGCCGTGCGTCGACGGCGAGGTCCTCACCGCCCGCCCGGTCGACGCGCTCGCCGCGGGCGCCGGCGCCGACGTGGACCTGTTGATCGGCACCAACGCCGACGAGTTCACCCTGTTCCTGACGCCGACCGGGATCGCCGACGCGGTCGGCGAGGACGCCCTGGCCCTGACCGCCACCGCACTCGGCCTCGACGCGGCGACCGCGCTGCCGGCCTACCACCGGGCCCGACCGGGCTCGACCCCCGGCGACGTGCTGGCCGCGGTGTTGCGCGACCGCACCTTCACGATTCCCGCGATCCGGGCCGCCGAGGCCCGGGCCGATCACGGCGCCGACACCTTCGTCTACGAGTTTGCCTGGCGGTCACCACAATTCGACGGGCGTCTGGGCGCCACCCACGGCCTGGAGATCAGCTTCGTGTTCGACACCCTGCACGACGCCGCGGGCAGACCGCTGGCGGGGTCCCAGCCGCCGCAGGAGTTGGCCGACGAGATGCACCGCGCCTGGGTGTCGTTCGTGGATAAGGGCAACCCGGGCTGGCCGGCCTACGGCAGCGACCGCACGGTCCGGCGGTTCGGCGCCGACGATCCCTTGGTCACCGACCCGAACCCCACCCTGCGGGCGCTGTGGGACGGCGTGCGGTGAGGGGGCGACCATGAATCGGCCAACCGGTGTGGGGGCGACCGCGGTGTTCGTCGCCGCCGCCCGCGCACTCGAGAGCGAACGTGACGATCGACTGTTCGACGACCCATGGGCGCGGGAATTCGTCCGGGCGTCGGGCTGGGACCCACCAGCCGAGGGGATCTCCGGACTCACCCGGGACCAACTGGTGACGTGGATGTCGGCCCGCACCAAGTTCCTCGACGACTTCGCGGTGGAGTCGGTGGCAGGCGGCTGCGCCCAGGCGGTGTTTCTGGGCGCCGGTCTGGACACCCGCGCGTTCCGGCTGCGCTGGCCCGCACCGGTGACCGTGTTCGAACTGGACACACCGGACATGCTGGAGTTCAAGATGTCCGTGCTGGCCGACACCGCACCCCCTCCCCCGGCCACCCGGGTACCCGTCGCGGTCGATCTGCGTGAGGACTGGCCGGCGGCGCTGCGCAGCGCGGGCTTCCGCGACGACATCCCCACCGCCTGGATCCTCGAGGGCCTGTTGATGTACCTGACACCCGAGGACGTCGACACCCTGATGAACCGCGTCGCCTGCCTGTCGGCACCGGGCAGCACCGTCGGCGCGGGCCTTCGCCACCGCCGACCTGGCACGGCGGTACGGACGCGACGCGACACCGCTCGAGGGCGAACCCACCGCCGGCGACCGCTGGCTCGTCTCGGCGGTGAGAAAGTGAGCGGTCGGGAAACGAGCAGCCCCCGGACACAGTGAGGCCCCGGCCGGATGCGGGATGCATCCGGCCGGGGCCTCACGTGTCGGTACGGGACCGAGTAGTCAGCTGACTAGGCGTCGACGAGGTCCTTCGCGGCGGCGACGAGCTCGGCGACCGCCTTCGTGACCTCGGCCACGATCTCCGCATTCTCGCTGGGGTGGCCGGCACCGAACTTCTCATGGGTGGCGCCGATGGACAGGGTGACGTCCTCGACGACCTTGCCGCCCGCGATGCCCACGGCCTTGCGGGCCTCGGCGTGCGCCCACTGCGCACCGTTCGGGCTCGGCGAGGCGCTGATCACGGCGACCGGCTTGCCGGAGACCGCGCCGGCGCCGTAGGGCCGCGAGATCCAGTCGATCGCGTTCTTGAGCACGGCGGGCATGGTGCCGTTGTACTCGGGGGTGACCAGCAGCAGCGCGTCGGCCGCGGCCGCGGCGGCGCGCAGCTCGTCGGCGCCCGGGATGGTCGCGCCGGGAACGTCGACGTCCTCGTTGTAGAAGGGGACCACGGCCAGGCCGTCGAACACCGTCAGTTCGGCACCCTCGGGAGCGTGGGCGACCGCAGTCTCGGCGAGCTGCCGATTGACGGAGCCGGCGCGCAGGCTGCCGACGAGGACGAGAACACGGGTGTCAGTCATGTGGAGATTCCTTCGGGGTCCGGGGGCGATGCAGTTGAAGATGCAACAGCATAAACGGACTGCGGTCCACTTGTGTTCCCGGGGCGGCTACGATCGCGGCGTGCAGAACACCCCGATCCCGATGGCCGACGGCCCCGACGCCGAACGCTGCGACGCCGTCCGCAACCGCGCATTGCTACTGGAAGCGGCCACCGCGCTGGTCTCCGAGCGCGGCGCCGACGCGGTCACCATGGATGCGGTCGCGGAGCGCGCCGGTGTGGGCAAGGGCACAGTGTTCCGACGGTTCGGCAGCCGATCCGGGCTGATGCAGTCCCTGCTCGACCACAGCGAGCACGAACTGCAGGGCGCGTTTCTCACCGGTCCGCCGCCGCTGGGACCGGGCGCCGACGCCGTGGCCCGACTGATCGCCTTCGGCCGCGCCCGACTGGCCATCGTGGAACTGCAAGGCGACACCCTGCGCGCGGTCGAGGTCTCCCCCGAACTCCGGTTCGGCGGCCCCGCCCGGCAGGTCAGCCTCACCCATGTGGTCGCGTTGCTGCGCCAGACCGAGGCCGCAGGCGACCTCGAACTCCTCGCCCAGGCACTGCTCGCCACCCTGGAGGCAGGCCTCGTCCTCTACCAGATCCGCGAGCTGCACATGCCCGTCGACCGGATCGCCGACGGCTGGGAAACCCTGGTGCGCCTCGTCACCGGAACCCCAAGTGCTGGCTAAGCTCCGGTTATGCACATCAGTCGCGCCGCCGGACTTGCCCTCTTCACCGCGCTCACCCTGACGGCCTGCTCGAACTCCGCGGTCGCCAGCGACGGACCGCCGAACGCCGAGCTGCTGGGACGCACGTTCGTCTCCACCGACGTCGAGGGCACCACGATCCCGGGCGGCGGGCCGCTGACCGTCACCTTCCCCGAGCCCGACCGGATCGCCATGCACGCGGGCTGCAATCGCGCGACGGGCAGCGCCGACCTCTCCGGCGGCACCATCGACACCGGACCGCTGGCGATGACGATGATGGCCTGCGTCGGCGACGCCGCCCTGTCCGACCAGTGGATGACCGGGTTCTTCGAGGAGAACCCGCGCTGGAGCCTCGACGGCAACACCCTCGCCCTGCGCACCGACGCCGCCACCGTCACCCTGCTCGACAAGAAGGTCGCGCAGCCGGACCGCCCGCTGACCGACACCGTCTGGATCGTCGACACGCTGATCACCCCGACCGCCATCACCACCTCACGCGCGCTCGAGACCGCACAGCCGTCGCTGCAGATCGCCGCCGACGGCGCCGTCACCGGCTTCACCGGCTGCAACCGGATGTTCGGCACCGCACAGGTCGCCGGCGAGAAGGTGACCTTCGGCCCCCTCGGCGTCACCCGGATGGCCTGCACGCCGGAGACCGCCGAGATCGAGCAGGCCGTGCTGACCGCGTTGTCCGGCGAGACCACCGCGACGATCGACGCCGACCGGCTGCGCATCATGAACGCCGAGGGTCACGGCCTGGGCCTGCACGCCCAGTAGCGCGACTCCCCCTGTCCCGGCCCCGGAGGGGCGAGCCCCTGCCCTAGAGGTTCTGAGTGAGCCAGTGCGCRAGGACCCGCGCACTGGCGTCGACCTGGGCGGGCCAGTCCATCGCGGAGTCGTCGGCCCGGTCGCTGACGTGCTTGACCAGCCGGCAGCGCGCACCCATCCGCGCGCACGCCGAGGCCACCGCGAACCCCTCCATGTCGACCAGGTCCGCCCGCACTGCGAGCGCGTCCCGCACCGCCGCGTCGGAGACGAACGCGTCGCCGGTCGCGAGCACGGTCCCGTCGCCGTCGTCGAGACCGATCCGGTCCAGCACCGGGTGCCCGAGCGACCGCAGCACCTCCGCGCTGATGTCGTGGTTGAGCGCCGCGGACGGCAGGAACAGCCCGGCGTGCCGGTCGTGCAGCGCACCCGCCGTGCCGATGTTGACCACCAACGGCATCGCGCCGGGGCGGTGGCGGGCCAGCGCCTCGGTGACCGCGACGGCGGCGTTCACCTTGCCGATCCCGGTGACCAGCACCTCGAAGCGGCCGGGGACATGGGCGGCCTCCCCGGCGGTGGCGGAGACGACGAGAATCGGTGCGGTGGTCACGACGGGCACTCTATCGACCCACCCGCCCGCCGCCGACGCCGCTGCGGGCCCGGGCCGCCCTCGATAGAGTGGCCCGCATGGACAACCTCCGCGCCCAGATTCAGAAGGAACTCGGCGTGCAGCCGACCATCGACCCCGCCGACGAGGTCCGCACCCGCGTCGACTTCCTCAAGTCCTACCTGTTGTCCACGCCCGCAAAGGGATTCGTGCTGGGCATCAGCGGCGGGCAGGACAGCACGCTGGCCGGCCGACTCGCGCAGCTCGCCACGACCGAACTGCGGGCGGAGGGCCACCCCGCGGAGTTCGTCGCGGTCCGGCTGCCCTACGGCGTCCAGGCCGACGAGCACGACGCCCAGATCGCGCTGAAGTTCATCGCGCCGGACCGGTCGGTGACGGTGAACGTGAAGCCGAGCGTGGACGCGGTCGCCGCCGAGAGCGCGGCGGGTCTGGCTGCGATCGTCGGCGACGGCGGCGAACTGCGCGACTTCGTTCGGGGCAACATCAAGGCGCGCGAGCGGATGGTCGTCCAGTACGCCGTCGCGGGCCAGCTCGGCTACCTGGTGATCGGCACCGACCACGCCGCCGAGGCGGTCACCGGCTTCTTCACCAAGTTCGGCGACGGCGGGGTGGACCTGACCCCGCTCACCGGCCTCACCAAGCGTCAGGGCGCGGCCCTGCTCGCGCACCTCGGCGCCCCCGAGAGCACCTGGAGCAAGGTCCCCACCGCCGACCTCGAGGACGACCGGCCCGCGCTGCCCGACGAGGAGGCACTCGGGGTCCGCTACAGCGAGATCGACGACTACCTCGAGGGCCGCGACGTGAGTGCGACGGTCTCCGAGCGGCTCGAGAGCCTGTACCTGGCGACCCGGCACAAGCGCACCGTCCCGGTCACCCCGCTCGACACGTGGTGGCTGTGACCGGTGACCACGGCACTGGTCGTCGGCGGCACCGGCACCGCGGGTAGCGCGGCGGCCCGGGCGCTGCGCTCGCGCGGCTACCTGGTCCGGGTCCTCAGCAGGCACGCGCCCACGGACCCGGCCGCGGCGGTCGGGCACGTGCGCGGCGACCTGCGCACCGGCGAGGGACTGCCCGAGGCCCTGGCCGGGGTCGAGGTGCTGGTCAGCGCCGCCGACGGCCGCTCGCGCAAGGCCCGGCCGGTCTTCACCGACGGCGCCCGGAACCTGGTGCGGGCGGCCGAGGCCGCCGGGGTCCGCCGCGCCGTGCTGCTGTCCATCGTCGGCGTCGACCGCCCGGCGTTCGCCTACTACCAGGCGTTGACCGAGCAGGAACGGATCTACTCGGCGTCGGCGCTGGACGTGCGGGTGGTGCGGTCCACCCAGTTCCACTCGTTCCTGTCGATGATCTTCCGGCCGGCCGCTCGGGGCGGGCTGGTACCCGCGTTCACCGACGTCTCGTTCCAGCCGATCGCCCCGGCCGACGTGGGCCGAGCGCTCGCCGACGCGGCGCTGTCCGAGGCGCCCGGCCCGGACGGGCCGATCGAGGTCGGCGGACCCGAGGTGCTGACCATGCGTGAGCTCGCCACCACCTGGAAGCGGGTCACCGGCAGCCGGGCCCGGGTGGTCGACGTGCCGCTTCCCGGCGAGTTCGGCCGTTTCCTGCGCGCGGGCGGCAACCTCACCCCCGAGAACCGCTACGGGAGAACCACTTTCGCGCAGTGGCTGGCGGCCGGCTAGCGCACCGCACCCGGCGGGACCGCTCAGCCGCCGGCGAACGGTGGCAGCACGTCCACCCGGCCCGCCGCCGGCACGGCCGGATCGCGGGTCAGCTCGTCGTCCTGCAGGAAGGCCGCGACCGCGAGCACCCGCTCCATCCGCTCCCCGTGCCGAGCGGCCAGTGCCGTCCGGAGCTCGCCGAGGCTCGCACCGGCGCCCAGCGGGAAGGTCTCCTCGGTGCACCCGGCGGCCTCTGCCGCCGCCGCGAAGTACCGCACCGTCACCGAACCGTCAGCCACCGATGGCCCCCATGCTCCGTCGCGGCGGCTCGAAACCCGCCGAATCCATGCCGTGACCGGCCCACTTGTCCCACATCGCGGCGCGCCACTGCCCGGCCAGCTGCGCGTCGGTGGCGCCGGACCGCAGCCCGGCTCGCAGGTCCACCTCGTCGTCGCTGAACAGGCACGAGCGCACCGTGCCCTCGGCGGTGAGCCGGGTCCGGTCGCAGGCGTCGCAGAAGTTCCGCGTCACCGACGCGATGATGCCGACGGTCGCCGGTCCGCCGTCGACCAGCCACTCCTCGGCGGGCGACGCCGGGTCCTCGCGCTCGACCGGGTGCAGCGTGAACCGCTCCCCGAGCACGTCGAGCAGCCGGGCCGCGTCGACGATCGAGTCGCGGTCCCAGGCGTGGTCCGCGTCCAGCGCCATCTCCTCGATGAACCGCAGCCGGCAGCCCTCGTCGAGGCACCACTGGAGCAGATCCGCTGCGCCGGCAAGGGTTTCCGGCATCAGCACCGCGTTCACCTTGAGCGGCGTCAGCCCCGCCCGGGCGGCCGCCCGGATACCCGCCAGCACCGCGGGCAACCGGTCCCGGCGGGTGAGTTCGGCGAAGTGGGCGCGGTCCACCGAGTCGAGCGAGACGTTGACCCGGCTCAGGCCCGCCGCGACCAGTCCCCGCGCCCGGTGCTCGAGCCCGACGGCGTTGGTGGTCATGGTCAGCGGCACCCCGGGCACCGCCGCGGCGCAGCCCGCGACGATCTCCTCGAGGTCGTGGCGCATCAGGGGTTCGCCACCGGTGAAGCGGACCTCCCGCACCCCCAGGTCCGTGACCGCGATCCGTACCAGTCGCACGATCTCCGCGACGCTCAGCAGTCGCTCGCGCGGAATCTGCGGCAGCCCCTCGGCGGGCATGCAGTAAGTGCAGCGCAGCGAACACTTTTCGGTGATCGAGACCCGCAGGTCGCGGGCGACCCGGCCGAACCGGTCCACCAGCTCCGGGACCTCGGGGCGGTCGGCCGCCGAGGCGTCCGCGCGCGGGCGCACACGGGGCAGCCCCATCTGCACCGGTCGCTGCGTCGTCGTCATCGGGTCACCGCCTTCTCCTGCGGTCCAGTATGCCGCCCGGACGCGGTACGCGACCGACCGGCGGCCTGCCTAGGATGTGATCTCATGCCTGAGGGATCGCGATGACCAGCAGATCTGTCGAAGACCACGCGCGCGCGGTGGCGCGCCTGCTCGGCCCGGCCCTGACGCCGCACACCGAGTCCGTCGCGGTGGCGGCGGCGCTGGGTCGCGTGCTCGATTCCGACGTGCACTCCCCCCTCGACCTGCCGCCGTTCCGCAACTCGCAGATGGACGGGTTCGCGGTCGCGGCCGACTCGGTCCGCACCGTGCCCGTCACGCTGCCCGTCTCCGCGACCGTCGCGGCGGGGTCGGCCGGACCCGCCCGGCTCGTGCCCGGCACCGCGGTCCGGATCATGACCGGGGCGCCGCTCCCCGAGGGCGCGGACGCGGTGGTGCCGGTCGAGGACACCGAACCCACCGCCGGGGCGGCGACGGACACGGTCACCGTCCACCGGGGGCGAGCGTCCGGCGAGTTCGTCCGCGACCGCGGCAGCGACGTCCACGCCGGGGACCTGCTGCTGGGCGCGGGCGCGGTCCTCACCGCACGGCACCTGGCGATGTTCGCGGCGGTCGGTGCGGCCGAGCTGCCGGTCCGGCGCCGGCCCCGGGTCGCGGTGCTCACCACCGGCAGCGAACTGGTCGCCGCGGGAAACCCGTTGCGGCCCGGTCAGATCTACGAGTCCAACGGCATCGCCCTGGCCGCGAGCCTGACGACGAACTCCGCGGACGTGGTCTTCGCCGAGAGCAGCACGGACGACCCGGACCAGTTCCGCGCCCTCCTCCGGCGGGCCACCGAGTCGGCCGACCTGGTGCTCACCTCCGGTGGGGTGTCGATGGGCGAGTTCGAGGTGGTGCGTGAGGTGCTCACCCCGCTCGGCGGCTGGTTCGGGCACGTCGCGATGCAGCCGGGCGGACCGCAGGGACTGACCGTGGTCGACGGCGTCCCGGTGCTGAGCTTCCCGGGCAACCCGGTGAGCACGCTGGTCTCCTTCGAGGTGTTCGCACGCCCGCTGCTGCGGCGGGCCGCCGGACTGGCCCCCGTGCACGCCGGCACCCGCGCCCTCGCCGGCCCCCTGACCTCACCGGCGGGCCGACGCCAGTTCCTGCGCGGGCGCCTCGCCGACGAGGGTGTGAGACTGGAGTCGGGACCGGGTTCGCACCTGGTCGCGGCGCTGGCCAGGGCGGATGTCCTGATCGACGTGCCGGCGGACGTCACGACAATGGAAGCGGGAGAGAACGTGCAGGTGTGGCCGCTATGAGTGAGCTGACCCATCTCGACGACGAGGGCCGGGCCCGGATGGTCGACGTGAGCGCCAAGGCCAGCACCGCGCGCGTCGCGGTGGCCGCGGGCGAACTGCAGACCACCGCCGAGGTCGTCGCACTGGTGCGTGCCGACGGCATGCCGAAGGCCGACGTCCTGGCCACCGCGCGAATCGCGGGCATCGCCGGGGCCAAGAAGACCTCCGAACTGATCCCGCTGTGCCATCAGCTCGCGCTGTCGTCGGTGAAGGTGGAGTTCGCGTTCACCGACACCACCATCGCCATCGAGGCGACCGCGAAGACCTCCGGCCAGACCGGGGTGGAGATGGAGGCGCTGACCGCGGTCGCGGTCGCCGGGCTGACGCTGCACGACATGGTCAAGGCCCTCGACCCGGCCGCGACGCTGAACGCGGTGCGACTGCTCACCAAGGACGGCGGCAAGCGCGGGCACTGGGTGCGCGACGCTGCGACCGCGGCCACGGACCCCGGGCCCGCCCCGGCCGGGGACCTCCCGGCCCGGTCGGCGGTCGTGCTGGTGGCGTCCACCGGCGGCGCGAGCGGTACCCGAACCGACACCACCGGACCCGAGCTGGTGAGTTGGCTTGCCGAGCAGGGGTTCTCGGTGCGCGGTCCGCTGGTCTACGCGGACGCGGACATCGCGGCGGGGCTGGCCGACGCGCTCAGCGGCGCGCCCGCGCTGGTGCTGAGCACCGGCGGCACCGGCGCCTCCCCCACCGACCGGACCCCCGAAGCCACCCGGGCGGTTCTGGACCGCGAGCTCCCGGGCCTGGCGGAGGCCATGCGCCGTAAGGGAACCGAGAAGACCGCACACGCCACCTTGAGCCGCGGCCTGGCCGGGCTGGCCGGACGCACCGTGGTGGTGAACCTGCCCGGCTCCCCCGGCGGTGTGCGCGACGGGATCTCGGTGCTCGAACCGGTCCTCGACCACCTGCTGGCACAGGTCGCGGGCGGCGGGTCTCACGATGGGTGACCTGCTGGCCGCGATCTCGCCGGACCCGCTCGACCCGGCCGCGGTGGACGCCGCGGTCGCCGGTCCGGAGCACGGCGCCGTGGTGCTCTTCAGCGGTGTGGTCCGCAACCACGATGGCGGACAGCCGGTTTCCGCACTCGAGTACCAGGCACATCCGGATGCGCAGCGATTCCTGCGGACCTGCTGCGAGCAGGTCTCGGCCGAGACGGGCCTGCCGGTTGCGGCGGTGCACCGGGTGGGCCAGCTGGTCGTCGGGGACCTGGCGCTGGTCGCCGCGGCCGCCGCCCCGCACCGGGCCGAGGCCTTCGCCGCGTGCTCGCTGCTGGTGGAGCGGATCAAGACCGAGGTACCGATCTGGAAGCGTCAGCACTTCGCCGACGGGGTCACCGAGTGGGTGGGCCTGTAGTTCGAGGCGCGACTGCCCCGTCATGCTCTCGCGGCAGGAGAATTCTCGCGCGAGACCCGATAGAATCGCAGTCGTCAGTGCGCCGAGCACGGGCTCACGCCACGCTCTCACCAGCACTGACGCCGGGGGTGATGCATCTGTTGCAATCGGGCTCGCCGAATTCGTCCACTTTCGCGGGGCCGTGGTTCGCGACGCAGTCGGCGGTGTCCGTCCTGCCGATCGAGTTCGCGCACGTGTCGAATCTGCCCGCCGATCCAGTCTCGCGTGCTGATGCCGCCCATCCTGGGCAGGTCAGCGCTGCCGAGAGGGGTAGTCATGTCACAGCAGTTCGAGGGGAAGGTGGCCTTTGTCACCGGCGCCGCACGGGGACAGGGCCGTTCGCACGCGGTGCGGTTCGCCGAGGAGGGCGCCGACGTCATCGCCGTGGACCTCTGCGATCAGATCGACAGCGTGGCCTATCCGCTGGCCACCCGCGAGGACCTCGACGAGACCGTCAACCTCGTCGAGAAGACCGGCCGCCGTATCGTCGCCGAGCAGGCCGACGTGCGTGACTTCCAGCGACTGCAGGCGGTGGTCGAGATGGGGGTGGCCGAGTTCGGCCGCGTCGACTTCGTCCTCGCCAACGCCGGGATCATGCCGGTCATGGGCGAACAGAGTCACGAGATGTCCGCATTCGTCGACGCCGTCGAGGTCATGCTCCACGGGGTCTACTACACGATCGAGGCGGCCCTGCCCGCGCTGCTCGAACACGGTGACGGCGGCGCCGTCGTGATCACCAGCTCGACGGCCGGCCTCAAGTCGGTGAATCAGGCTTTCAGCGTCCGCAGCCACGGAACGGCCGGCTACCACGCCGCGAAGCATGCCGAGGTGGGCCTGATGCGGTACTACGCAATGACTCTGGCGGAGAAGAACATCCGGGTCAACACCGTGCACCCCGCCGGGGTGGCGACAACAATGTCCATGAACCGGCCGTTCGGACAGTTCCTCAACGAGCACCCGGGAAGCCTTGCCGGACTGCAGAACCCGATGCCGGTCCCGATTCTCGAGCCGTCCGACATCAGCGAGGCGATGATCTACCTCTGTGGCCGCGGCGGCCGCTACATCACCGGCGTCACCCTACCGGTCGACGCCGGGTACACCCTCAAGTAGCGCGCTCACCGCGAACCGGCCACCCCGGCACCCGGGGTCGGGTGTGACGCAACCGACCCCGGACCACCCCGGCCCGTCGGCTATGCTGGGTCTCACTTGGCGCCGACCCTTTGGCCGCCATACGTCGTGGAACGCTTCCTCAACGCATGACCGTGAGTGTGACTCACTCGATCCGTTGATTGGTGCCATCCAGCACAAGCTCTTCTTGCGGCGATCGATTTTGCCCACCGGCAATCTCGCCAAACTTGTGCTGACAGATGCGCGGAACAGCAGTTCCCCCGTGCGGTCACCAGCGCAACCCGATGCCTGAAAGGCCTCGACCCACATGACGAAAACCTTTGCCGACCTCGGCGTGCGCGATCCCCTCGTGAAGGCGCTTGCCGCCAACGGAATCACCTCGCCGTTCCCGATCCAGGTCGACACCCTTCCCGACACGCTCGCCGGCCGCGACGTGCTCGGCCGCGGAAAGACGGGCAGCGGAAAGACGCTGGCCTTCTCCATTCCCATGGTCGCCCGGCTCGCCGGCGACCTCGCGGGCGGCAAGCGCCGCCCGGGCCACCCGGTCGGCCTGATCCTGGCCCCGACCCGCGAGCTGGCCACCCAGATCAGTGCCGCGCTCGAGCCCCTGGCCGGTGCGTACAACCTCAAGGTCACCACCATCTTCGGCGGCGTCTCCCAGCACCGTCAGGTGCAGGCACTCAAGGCCGGTGTCGACATCGTCGTCGCCTGCCCGGGCCGCCTCGAGGACCTGATGAAGCAGAAGTTCGTCTCCCTCGACGCCGTGGAGATCACGGTCCTCGACGAGGCCGACCACATGGCCGACCTCGGCTTCCTGCCGGTCGTCACCCGGATCCTGTCCGCGACCCCGCAGAACGGACAGCGGCTGCTGTTCTCGGCGACCCTGGACAACGGCGTCGACAAGCTGGTCAAGCGCTTCCTGCACAACGAGGTGCTGCACTCGGTCGACGAGGCCAACTCGCCGGTCGCCGCGATGACCCACCACGTCTTCGACGTCGCGGGCGTCGAGGCCAAGAAGGTGCTCGTGCAGAAGCTCGCATCGGGCACCGGTCGCCGCATCCTGTTCATGCGCACCAAGCACCAGGCGCGCAAGCTCGCGCGTCAGCTCACCGAGGCCGGCATCCCGTCGGTGGACCTGCACGGCAACCTCTCGCAGGCCGCCCGCGACCGCAACCTGGCCGCGTTCTCGGCCGGCTCGGCCCGGGTGCTGGTGGCCACCGACGTCGCCGCCCGCGGCGTGCACGTCGACGACGTGGAACTGGTCGTGCACGTGGACCCGCCGGCCGAGCACAAGGCGTACCTGCACCGCTCGGGACGTACGGCCCGCGCCGGCAGTGCCGGTGACGTGGTCACCGTCGTGCTGCCCGAGCAGCGCAAGGACCTGGCCATCCTGATGCGCAAGGCCGCCATCAAGGTGACCCCGCAGCAGGTGACGGCCGACTCCGACCCGGTGAACGCACTGGTCGGCGAGATCGCGCCGCACGTGGTTCCGGTCCCCCAGGCTGCGCCGCAGCCGGCAGGTAACGGCGGCGGTGCCCGTCGTGGCGGCGGCGGTGGCGGTCAGCGCCGCGGCGGCGGCCAGGCCGGCGGCGGACGCGGCGGTCAGGGTGGCGCTCAGGGCGGCGGACGC
>NZ_JBFUJP010000069.1:0-27023 GCF_056401315.1 Rhodococcus sp. P4_F5
TTCGTACTTTGGTAGCGGGGACAGGATTTGAACCTGCGACCTCTGGGTTATGAGCCCAGCGAGCTACCGAGCTGCTCCACCCCGCGATGCATGAACGAAGTTACACGAGTGTGCGAACGGAACACAAATCGCCAGTTCGACCCCGGCGAGGAGGGTCCGACGGGTGACCGGGGGCACAAAATGCCGGTGATCCCAGCCACATAACGGACAGGTAACAAACTCGCACCTAACCGGCAACGATGCGGCGCGAGCTGGGGAAACGCCGGAATCCGCGCCCCCAAACCCATGGATTGAACAAACGTTCAGCTAAGTGACCCGCCTCGTTTTGATGCGTACGGTCGCCACCGGCCCGAAACAACCGGGCTGAGCCGACCCGCCGCTGCACGACTCTGCCCCGCGGGATCGGAACCCCAAAACCTTCGAGGGGCAGGGACGCGGCGCCATCTCGATGCCGGGCAAGGTCGACAGTTTCGACCGCCCAGGCCGGCCCCGTCAGCAAGCGCGGAGAGGATTCACCCGCATGACGACTCGTAAGCTCAGCACCCGCGCACTTGGATTTGCAGCCGTCACCGGCGCCCTCGTCGCAGTCCCGTTCGGTCTCGCCACCGGCACCGCCTCCGCCGCCACCCACAACTGGGACGGCGTCGCGCAGTGCGAGAGCGGCGGCAACTGGGGCATCAACACCGGCAACGGCTACTACGGCGGCCTGCAGTTCTCGCAGAGCACCTGGACCGCCAACGGCGGCACCGGTTCCCCCCACGGCGCCTCGAAGGCCGAGCAGATCCGCGTCGCCGAGAACACCCTGCAGAGCCAGGGCCCCGGCGCGTGGCCGCACTGCGGTCAGTACCTGACCACCGCCGCCGAGGAGACCCCGGCGCCGGCACCCATCGCCGAGCCCGCGCCCGCCGCCCCGGCCGCGGCCGCCCCGGCCGCTCCCGCCGTGCCGGTCCTGCCCCCGAGCTTCCCGGCGCCCTCTGCCGACCAGGTGAAGCAGGCCACCGATGCTGCCGTCGCGGCCGCCCACCAGGTCGGCTACGGCGACCAGGTCAAGCAGCTGATCGACTCGAACAACGTCTTCCTGGCCAGCCTCGCCCGCTGACCCGGAGACATCCCCCGTCGCTTCGCTCGCCCCGTCGACCGGAAAGGCCCCGCCATCGATGAGGCGGTTTCAGGGGGTCGTCGCAACACTGCCTGGCATCAGGCGGTAAGTAGATCACGCAGACGCTCGGCTGGGGTTTCCCAGTCGAGCGTTTTGCGTGGTCGGCCGTTGAGTTGCTGAGCGACGTGTTCGAGGTCTTCGGGTCCGAAGGCGCTCAGATCGGTGCCCTTGGGGAAGTACTGCCGCAGGAGTCCGTTGGTGTTCTCGTTGGTGCCGCGTTGCCAGGGGCTGGCCGGGTCGCAGAAGTAGACCGCCATGTCGGTGGCCAGCGAGAACTGCCTGTGCTTGGCCATCTCGCAGCCCTGATCCCAGGTCAGCGATCCCCGTAGGTGCGCCGGCAGGGTCGAGATCGTCGCGATCAGACCGTCGCGGACGGTTTCGGCGTCGTGGCTGCCCGGCAGGTGCACCAGCATCGTGTAACGGGTGCTGCGTTCGACGAGGGTGGCGATCGCGGACTTGTTGCCCTCACCCATGATCAGGTCGCCCTCCCAGTGCCCGGGCACCGCCCGGTCTTCCACCTCGGCAGGCCGGTCGCTGATCATGATCATGGGGTCGACGAACCGCGGGGTGCGCCGGTCCGGGTCGCGGCGCGACTTCCGCCTCACCCTCCCGGTCCGAAGTGCTTGCTGCACTTCCTTTTTCAAGCCACCGCGGGCCTGGAGGTACAAGGCCTGGTAGATCGTTTCGTGGCTCACCCGCATGCTTTCGTCGTCCGGGAAGTCCCTGCGGAGACGGTGGGAGATCTGTTCCGGCGACAACCGCCGCGACAGTCCGTCCTCCACCACGTCACGCAGGTTGTGGTCGCCCACCAGTTTGGACTGCTTCGGCCGGGCACGAGCGGCCGCCGCGCCCCGGTCGGCCTGGTACGGCAGATACACCCCGTCGACACTGCGGGCTCGGACCTCCGCGAGATCGTCGAGACGTTCTTGCCGAGTCGGGTGGCGATCGTCCGCAGCGACTGGCCCGTCAGCCGGCCGTCGGCGATCACCAGCCGGTCCGGCAGGGACAGGTACCGGTTGCTGATCGCAGCGGGGCCGCCCCCGCGAGTCGTCTTCACAGGCAACGAGTATCGGGCACCACGGCCGTAATCCATGACCGTCCCGTCGTTGTGAACACGTTTGTTGCCGATCTTGCGGATCCCGTCGCGCCAGTCCCGACCGGTGCGCTCGTTCACCCCGACATCCCGGGCAGCACGGGCCGTCGACCAGCCCAGTCGGACGAGTTCGAGGAACCGGCGTCGAGCCTCCGCCTTCCCCACCAGCTGTCGGGCTTCGCTGACCAGCCCTTCGTCCACCAGGATTCGTCGGGCGACCGAGTGGGCAACCCCGCACGACTTCGCTGCCTGGTTGATCGACCCCGTTGCCGTGAACACCGACACGATCCCAGGCCGATCGGCCTCACGACGGGAGCCACGCGGCCTACCCACAGGACGACCGGCCGCGCGCAGGATCGCGTAGCACCGGTGCCGCGGCAGCCCCAGTGACGCGGCAGCCTCCTTGACCGACACCCCGGAATCGACCAGCCGCGCCAACCGATCACCGAAACGAGCACAATCCTCCGAAAACGACACGGTCGCCGCAACCTCTCAATCGAGAGTGTTGCGACGACCGCGTGAACCCGCCTGATGGCGGGGCCTTCCTCGTGTGCTGCCGGACCTACTTCGGCAGGCCCTGGTAGGCGTCGACCGCCTTCTGCAGTCGATCGAGCGCGGCGCCGTACGCGGCGAAGTCACCGCTCTGCTGCGTCGCGCGCAGGTTCGCCAGCGCGGCGTCGAGTTCCCCGACAACCGCGGCCGCGTTCGGCGCGAGCGGTGCCGGCGCCGTCTCCGGTGCGGGCGGCGTGCCACCGCTCGGCGGCGGCGTGGTCGCGCCACCGCCCGGAGCCGTTGCGGTGCCGGATGTCCCGCCGTCGAAGACCTGGTCAAGCGCCTCGGCCAGGGTGGCGGCGTAACCCACCCGGATGCGGCCGGTCGGACCGGGCTCCTGGTAGCTGGCCAGCACCCGGGTCAGCTGCGGGAAGGTCGCCGTGTTGGCCCCGCTGCGCTCGGTGTACATCGGCTCCACGTAGAGGATGCCGCCCTTCGCGATGGGCAGCGCGAGCTGGTTGCCGTACTGGATCTTGTTGGTCTTCTCCAGCAGCGCCTTCTCCGAGCCGACCCGGGCGTCGGAGATCATCGAGTTCTGCGACTGCGCCGGCCCCTGCGTCTGCTTGTTGATCGGCAGCTGCAGCACGGTGATCTTGCCGTAGTCCTTGGGATCGGAGTTCACCGTGATGTAGGCGGAGAGGAACTCCCGGCGGAACCCGACCATCGGGCTGGTCAGCCGGAACGACGGGTCCCCGGTCTCCTGATCCCCCACCAGCACGTAGTACGGCGGCTCGTTCTCCTTCGAGTTCTCGACGGTCGGCTCGTTGGGCACCGACCAGAAGGCGTTGTTGGTGAAGAACTCTCGCGGATCGTCCACGTGGTACTTCGCGAGCATCTCGCGCTGCACCTTGAACAGGTCCTCCGGGTAACGGAAGTGCGCCCGCAGTTCGTCGGTGACCTCGCTCTGCGGCTCCACCGTGCCGGGGAACACCCCCATCCAGGCCTTGAGGACCGGGTCCTTCTCGTCCACCTGGTAGAGCTTCACCGTGCCGTCGTACGCGTCGACGGTCGCCTTCACCGAGTTACGGATGTAGGAGACCTCCTTCTTGGGGAGCAGTCGGCCGGTGTTCGCGTCGACGCTGTCGGCCACCAGTCCCTCGAGCGAGCTGCGCTGCGCGTACGGGTAGTTGTCGAGCGTGGTGTAGGCGTCGACGATCCAGACGATCTTCCCGTCGACCGCCGCGGGGTAGGCGTCGCCGTCCGTGGTCARCCACGGGGCCACCTCACCGACGCGGTCGCGGGGGTCCCGGTTGAAGATGATCTTCGAGTCGGAGCCGATCGTGCCGGAGAACAGGATGTTGCGCTCGGTGTACTTGGCCGCGAACGCCAGACGGTTGACCCAGTTGCCGAGCGGGACGCCGCCCTGGCCGTCGTAGGTGAACTTCGTGGTGTCCGTGTCGTACTCCCGCGGCGCCGAACCCGGCGTACCGCCGACGATCGAGTAGTCCTCGGCACCCTGGGCGATCACCTCGCCGTAATAGATTCGCGGCTGGTCGACCTTGATGATCTGCTTGCCCTCGGCCAGCGACGCGATGTCACTGACCGTGTAGATCGGGTATCCCGCGTTGTTCGAGGAGTCCYGGGTCGGGTCCAGCACCGGGGCCGTCACCCGGTTGGCGGGCGCCGCCACCAGTCCGTCACCGTGCGTGAAGACGGTGTGCTTGTTGATCCAGTCGGTCTGGTTGCCCTGCAGGTTGTTCGGCGAGAGCTCGCGGGCCGCCACGATGTAGTCGGCCATCGAGCCGGCGATCGTGTAGCGGTCGATGTCCAGGGTCGGAGGGAACCCGTAGAAGTTCTGCCGCTGCTGCTGCTGCGTGAAGGTGGGCGAGAGCACGTTCGGGTCCAGCAGGCGCGCGTTGGCGATGGTGGTGACGTCGGCCGGCACGTCGCGCGGCGCCGCGGTGCCGTCACCCGAGTACGGCTGATACGTCACCTGCTCGTTGGTGATGCCGTACGCCTCGCGCGTGGCCGCGATGTTCCGCTCGATGTACGCGCTCTCCTTGTCCGCGGCGTTCGGCTTGACCGAGAACTGCTCGACCACCAGCGGGTACACCGCACCGACCAGCACCGAGGACAGCACCAGCAGACCGGTCGCCATCGCCGGAATCCGCATGTCCCGCATGAAGATCGCGGAGAAGAACGCGAGGGCGCAGATCACCGCGATGGCGAGCAGGATCAGCTTGGCCGGCAGCACCGCGTTGATGTCGGTGTAGCCGGCACCGGTGAAGGTGGGCTCCTTACGACCGCTCGTGAGCAGGGAGTAACGGTCGAACCAGTAGGCAACGGCCTTGAGGAGGACGAAGGTACCGGCCAGCACGGCCAGCTGGATGCGGGCGGACTTGGTCAGCGCGCCGTCGTGCCCGCTCAGCCGCAGCCCGCCAAAGACGTAGTGGGTCAGCAGGTTAGCGAGGAACGCAAGGATGACCGCCACGAACAGCCAGTTCAGCACCAGCCGGTAGAACGGCAGGTCGAAGGCGTAGAACCCGACGTCGAGTCCGAACTGCGGGTCCGTGATCCCGAACGACTCGCCGTGGACGAACATCTGTGCCGCAACCCAGTTCGACTGGGCGATGAGGCCGGCGAGGATGCCCATCGCGATCGGGATACCGACCCCGAACACCTTGAGCCGGCTCATGACCGTGGTGCGGTACCGCGCGATCGGATCGTTCGGTCCGGCGACCGGCACGAACACCGGCCGGCTGCGGTACGCGAGGAACAACGCGAGGAAGGTGGCGAGACCGATGAGGAGTCCGAAGACGACGAACATCGCCACGCGCGTGAACAGCACCGTGGTGAAGACCTCCCGGAAGCCGACCTCGCCGAACCACAGCCAATTTGTGTAGGTGTCGATCAGCCGGGGTCCGATCAGCAGCAGCGCCGCCGCAACGAGTGCCAGCACCAACAACACTCGGCTCCGTCGGGACAACGTCGGTAGACCGGTGGGGGGCCGCATGCCCACGTGCCACTCTCCGTATTTCAGGCGGCACGCCAGGCGCCGCGGTTGCGGCGGTGACGTGCACCGCCGTGGTTGTCGTCCACTGTACGTCGATTCGCGGACCGGCAAGGCGCCTGCCGTCCCGGCGAGGTGGGAGGATGGTCGGGTGAGTGATTTCGACGGCCTCGACTACGGCTACCAGCCAGACCTCTCCCCCGACGCCCTGCCGCGCTGTGTGCGCGAGGTCGCCGACTTCGCGGACGCGGGCGGCTGGGGCCGGCCCCCGCAGATGTTCGCCCTCGTCCCGACCGCCGTGCTGGCCGCCGCCGAGCCGGAGCTGCACGACCAGCTCGAGGACGGCGCCGAGCTGACCCCGATCGAGCAGGAGCCGTTCCCGGACGACGTCGGCGGCGKGTCACCCGCCCTCGACGAGTTCCTCGCGACCACCAGCTGGCCCGAGGGCGTCGTCGGGTGTGTCCTGGTGCAGGAGATCGTGGTGCTGCCGCCGACCGCCGAGTCCGACCTGGACCACGCGGTCGCGCCGGTGCTCACCGACGAGCACGCCGCCGACGAGATCGCCCGGGCCACCGCCCAGGCCCACCCGGAGCGGCGCGCGGCCAGACTGATCGCCGCGGTGCTGCGGGACGGGCCGTCCGCCTGCGTCCTGCAACTGATGCCCGAGGACGACGACGACGCGGAACCGGAACTGGTCACCTACGACGACCTCGCGCCGAACCTGGTGCACGCGCTGTACGCGACGTTCGACGCCTCCGACGACGACTGAGTCCGGGCGCAGACCGACACGCGGTCGGCTCAGGCCACGGGGTCAGCCCGCGACCGAGCCGAGCTCGATCAGCAGCACGCCGCCGATGATCAGGGCGATGCCGAAACGCATCGTCCTGGTCAGCGGCTCGCCGAAGACCACGCGGCCGAGGACGGCGGTGAGCGCAACACCGCACGCCACCCAGATGCCGTAGACCACCCCCACCGCCATGCCCCGCGCGAGCACCACCGCGATCAGCCCGAACGACGCGAGGTAGCCCAGGACCACGGGCGCGATCCACCGGCGCCGTGTGAAGCCGTCGGACGCCTTCAGGCTCAGCGTCGCCGTCACCTCCAGCACGATCGCGGCCATCAGCAGCACCCAGGTCACCGCGACAGCTCCGACCCGACCGGCACGTCCGTGTCGGCCAGTGCCCGCGCCCGCGCCTCCTCGGCCTTCTGCGAACCCACCTCCACGACGAGGACGCCGCCGATGACCAGCACGATCCCCGCACCCATCAGCCAGGTCAGCGCGTCACCGAACAGCCAGGCCGCCAGGATCGCGGTCGCGGTGACCCCGCTCGCGCCCCAGATGCCGTAGGCGACGCCCACCGGCATCTGCCGCTTCAGGACCGCCGCCAGGAACACGAACGAGGCGCCGTAACCGGCCACCACCAGCACGTACCACCCCGGGTGGTCGACGGCCGCGCGCAGCGACAGCGTGGCGGTGACCTCGCTGACGATCGCGCCGACCAACAGCAGCCACCTCATCAGCAGGCGGGCGCGTCGCCGCCGGCGTTCAGCGAGTCCAGCGCCTCGACCGCACCGTCGAGGTTCTCCACCTTGACCAGTCGCAGCCCGTCCGGGGTGCGCTGGCGGGCCTCGTCGCAGTTGCGCGCCGGCACCAGGAAGGTGGTCGCACCGGCGTCGCGGGCGGCGATCAGTTTGTACTGGATGCCGCCGATCGGGCCGACGTCGCCGCCGGAGTCGATGGTGCCCGTGCCAGCGACGAACTCCCCGCCGCTCAGCTCGCCCGGAGACAGCTTGTCGATCACCGCCAGGGTGAACATCAGCCCCGCCGACGGCCCGCCGACCTCCGCCAGGTTGAAGTCGACGGTGAACGGGACCTCCGGATTCTCCGTCGGGGTGATGCCCAGGTAACCGGCGCCGTGTCCGCCCGGCCGTTCGCCGAGCGTCACCGGCACCGTCAGGTCCTGGCCGTCACGCCGGACCCCGATCTGGACCACCGTGCCCGGGCTCAGCGCGGCCACGGCCTTCTGCACCTCGCCGACGGTGCGCACCGGCTCACCGTTGACCGTCAGCAGTTGGTCGCCCTCGCGCAGCGCCCCGGCGGCCGGCCCGTCCGCCGACACGTCGGACACCTCGACCGCGACCGGCAGGTTCAGGTAATTCAGCGCGGCCAGCTCGGCGGAACTCTCCGACTGCTGCATCTCCTGGGTGTTCTCCTCCTTGACCTGGTCCCGGGTCTTCTCCGCCGGGTACACCTCCTCGCGCGGCACCAGTCCGTGGCGGCCGCTGAGCCAGTAGCCGAAGGCCTCGAAGATGTTCAGCCCGTCCCGCACCGAGACGGTGGTCATGTTGAGGTTGCCCGACGTCGGATCGACCTCGGTGCCCTTGATCTCGACGACCTGCTTGCCGTCCACCTCGCCGAGGGTGTTGAAGGTGGGGCCGGGACCGAGCGCCACGAACGGCACCGTCACCGACATCCCGAACAGCAACAGCGCCAGCACCGGCACGAGCGCAGCGACCAGGGTGACAATCCGTCGATTCACCCGGCCCAGCGTAGAGGTCGGCCGGCGGCGGGAGAGTAGAGGAGGCCCGCGGGTCGCGGTGATGTTCGCCCTCGGCGTCATTTCCCGTGTCACCACACGCCGCGTCGCCTTGTACCGTTGAGATATGAGCAATCTGCCGTTTGGTTTCTCGAACTCCGACGACGACTCCGACCCCGACAAGGGGCCCGGCCAGGGAGGCCAGGGCGATCCGTTCGGTCTCGGTGCGCAGGGCTTCGACCCGGCGGCGTTGGGCCAGATGCTGACCCAGTTCGGCCAGATGCTCAGCGGCATGGGCAGTTCGATGGGCTCCGGCGGCTCCGCCGGGCCGGTGAACTACGACGTCGCCAAGCAGCTCGCGAAGCAACAGCTGGGCACAGTCGCCCCGATCGCGGAGGGCACCGGTTCCGCGGTCGCGGACGCCGCACACCTCGCCGAGCTGTGGCTCGACGGGGCGACGACGCTGCCGGCGGGCGCCACCCGGACGGTCGCATGGACGGCGGCCGACTGGCTCGACAACACCCTCGACACCTGGAAGCGGCTGTGCGACCCGGTCGCGGAGCAGATCTCCGGCATGTGGGCCTCCGGCCTGCCCGAGGAGGCCCGCGAGATGGCCGGGCCGATGATGGGCATGCTCACTCAGATGGGCGGACTCGCGTTCGGCTCGCAGCTCGGCCAGGCCCTCGGCCAGCTCTCCTCCGAGGTGCTCAGCTCCACCGACATCGGCCTGCCGTTGGGGCCGACCGGAGTGGCCGCGCTGCTGCCGACGGCCATCGAGAAGTTCAGCGAGGGCCTCGAGCAGCCGGACCGCGAGATCCTGGTGTTCCTCGCCGCCCGCGAGGCCGCGCACCAGCGGCTGTACGTGCACGTGCCGTGGCTGCGTCAGCGACTGCTCGCCACCGTCGAGGAGTACGCGCGTGGCATCCGGATGGACTTCTCCGCGATCGAGGAGGCCGCGCAGGGCATCGACCCGAGCGCGCTGACCGATCCGTCGAAGATCCAGGAGATCCTGCAGCAGGGCGCCTTCGAACCGCAGACCACCCCCGAGCAGAAGCAGGCCCTCGAACGCCTCGAGACGCTGCTGGCCCTGATCGAGGGCTGGGTGGAGACGGTGGTCGCGGCCGCTCTCGGTGATCGGCTGCCCGGCGTGGCCGCGCTCAGCGAGACGCTGCGTCGTCGCCGCGCGACCGGCGGACCGGCCGAGCAGACCTTTGCCACCCTCGTCGGCCTCGAGTTGCGGCCCCGCAAGGTCCGCGAGGCCGCGCAGCTGTGGCGTCAGCTCACCGAGGCCGGCGGCATGGAGGGACGCGACGGCGTCTGGGCGCACCCGGACCTGCTGCCTGACCCGAGCGACCTCGACGACACCGCGGCGTTCGTCGACCGGGTGATCGGCGGCGATTCGAGCACCTTCGACCCGATGGCCCTGCTCGAGGAGACCGAGGCCCGTGAGCGGGAAGAGGGCCGTGGACCGTCCGCGGACCCGGAGCGCCCGACCGACTGATCCGTCGAGTTTCGACAGATCCGGAGAAGACACGAAACACCTGGTCCGGGGGCCGTGAGCCTGTGGACAACCGGCTCCGGAGCGGCCGTCGCGGCGGACGGGGCTGACAGAGTCGGTGCATGGCACCGGCCCCCGTCCCCGCCGCCGGACCGCAGCTCGATCCGCGGATCCCGGTCCTGCTCCGGCCCAGCGGCACCCTCCAGCTCGGCTGGGACCCCGAGCGCGCCCTGCTGCTCGCCGCGCCCGAGGGTGTGGCGCCCGCGGCGCTGGCGGGGCTGCTGCGCCTGCTCGACGGCCGGCACTCGCGTCCCGACGTGCTCTGGCAGGCGCACCTGATCGGCATCGGCCTCGTCGACATCGCCCGGATCCTCGCCGAACTCGCCGCGGCGGACCTGCTCGTCCCCGCCGCCAGCGGTGCGGATCGATCCGTGCACATCCACGGGCGTGGCCCGCTCTCGGACGGCCTCGCGACCGCGCTGACCCGGGGTCGGCTTCGGTTGAGCCGGTCGCGCCCGCTCGAGGGGTCCGCGGAGCGGTCGGCCCGCCGGGCGGACTGCGTCGTGCTCGCCGACGACCTGGTGCCCGACCCCGGGCTCGTCGCCGAACTCGTCGCCGCCCGGGTCCCCCACCTGCAGGTGCGGTTGCGCGACGGCCGCGGCATCGTCGGGCCACTGGTGCTGCCGGGCCGCACCAGCTGCCTGCGCTGCGCGGACCTGACCCGCAGCGACCGGGACCCCGAGTGGCCGCACCTGGCCGCGCAGCTACTCGGTGCGGTCGGACACGCCGAGCAGGCCACGGTGCTGGCGACCGTCGGCCTGGCGCTGGGCGAGCTGGACACCGTCCTCGACGTCAACCCGGCGCACCCGCCCGCCACGCTCGACACCACCCTCGAACTGGACGTCTCGTCACCGGCGCTGATCAGGCGGCGGTGGCGGCGACATCCCCGGTGCGGATGTCACGAGCCGCCCACCGAGCCCGGGGCGGTGGGCGAACCGGCGGATCGTCAGACATGATGGAGTGGTGTCTGACATCCCCCGCCGCAGCTCCGCCCGCACCGCCAAACTGGCAAGCATTCCGATCGGTATCGCGGGCCGGGCCGCCGTCGGGTTCGGACGCAAGCTGGCGGGCGGCGACCGCGGGGAGATAGACGCGAAGCTCGCCTCGCAGGCCGCCGAACAGCTGTTCACCGTGCTCGGCGAGCTCAAGGGCGGGGCCATGAAGCTCGGGCAGGCACTGAGCGTGATGGAGGCCGCGGTGCCCGAGGAGTTCGCGGAGCCGTACCGGGACGCGCTGACCAAGCTGCAGGCCGAGGCACCGCCGCTGCCCGCCCGCAAGGTGCACAAGGTGCTCGACAGCCAGCTCGGCACCAAGTGGCGCGAACGGTTCAGCAGCTTCGACGACGTGCCCACGGCCTCGGCGAGCATCGGCCAGGTGCACCGCGCGGTGTGGTCGGACGGCCGCGACGTGGCGGTGAAGGTGCAGTACCCCGGGGCCGACGAGGCGTTGCGGGCAGACCTCAAGACCCTGTCGCGGCTCGCCGGGATGTTCAACTCGGTGATGCCGGGCGCGGACGTCAAGCCGGTCCTCGACGAACTGAGCGCGCGCACCGAGGACGAACTGGACTACCGGATCGAGGCGGACAACCAGCGCGCATTCGCGGCCGAGTTCGACGGCGACCCGAAGTTCGCGATCCCCAAGATCGTCGCCAGCGCACCGAAGGTCGTGGTCAGCGAGTGGATGTCGGCGACGCCGCTGTCGACGATCATCACCACGGGGACCGTTCTCCAGCGCAACAGTGCCGGGGCCCTGCTCGCCGAGTTCCACTTCGCCTCCCCGGCCCGGGTGGGTCTGCTGCACTGCGACCCGCACCCGGGCAACTTCATGATGCTGCCCGACGGCCGACTCGGCGTGCTCGACTTCGGTGCCTGCGCCCCGATGCCCGGCGGCCTGCCCCGGGTACTGGGCCGGATGGTCCGCCTCGCCCTCGACCAGCGGTTCAAGGAGCTCACGGAACTGTTGCGCGACAACGGATTCGTGCTCCCCGGCAAGACGGTCACCCACCAGGAGATTTCCGACTACCTGCGTCCGTTCACCGACCCGATCCACACCGAGTCCTTCCATTTCACCCGGACGTGGCTGCAGCGCGCGGCGGGCACGGCGACGGACTTCTCCTCCCAGCACTTCCGTACCGCCCGGGCACTGAACATGCCGGCCGAGTACGTGATGATCTTCCGGGTGCTGCTCGGGTCCGTCGGGATCTGCGCGCAACTCGACGCGGAGGCACCGTACATGGGGATCCTGACGCAGTGGCTGCCGGGCTTCACCGACGAGGTGCAGCGGGCCGAGTGACAACGGCCCCTCGCCGGCGCACCGAGTGCTCGGTGCCGTCGTGAACGCGCTGCCTACACTGTGCGATCGTGCGGATCGCGACATTCAACCTCAACGGCATCCGGGCCGCGCAGCGGCGGGGTTTCGAGCAGTGGCTGCGGGAGCGGCGCCCCGACGTGGTCGCGTTGCAGGAGTTGCGAGCACCCGCGTCCGCGATTCCCCCCGACGTGTTCGGCCCGTACCACCTCGCCTACGACGCCGGGACCCTCGCCGGGCGTAACGGCGTCGCCGTCCTCACCCGGCGCGCGCCCGCGGCGGTACGGACCTGGACCGGCACCGCACTGCTCCGAGCGCCCGATGAAACTCACACCGACACAGTCGAACTCGGTTCGGTTTCGCTGGCACGGGGACTGCGCGAGTTCGCCGATCAGGGCCGCTACCTCGAGGTGGACCTCGCCGACGCGCCGATCACGGTGGCGTCGCTGTACCTGCCGAAGGGCGGCCTCCCCGCACACCTGCAGAAGCCGGGGCGGATGCGTGAGGCGCCGGACGGCGGCGCCCGCTACGAGCGCAAGATGCGCTTCCTCGACGCTTTCGCGCGTCAGCTGACGCGCTCGCGCCGCGACGCCCGCGCCCAGGGCCGGGAACTGCTGCTCATGGGCGACCTCAACATCGCGCACACCCACCACGACGTGCGGAACTGGCGGCGCAGTGCTCAGGCCGAGGGCTACCTCCCCGAGGAACGTCAGTGGTTCGACTCGATCCTCTCGCCGCGCACGCTCGTGGACGTGGTCCGCAGCCGGCATCCGGACACCGACGGCCCGTACACCTGGTGGTCGTGGCTGGGGCAGTCGTTCACCAACGACGTCGGCTGGCGCATCGACTACCACCTCGCGACACCGAGGCTCGCTCGGACGGCCGTCGCCGCCGGCACCGACCGCGAACCGGCGGCGGACCGACGGATGAGCGATCACGCCCCCGTCGTGGTCGACTACGACCTCTGATCCGCCGCCGACCCGTCGGTCAGGCGCAGACCGCCACCTTCCGGGGGCGACCGCGGGGACGCTTGCGGGCGATGACGACACCCTGGTCGAGGATCTCGCCGCCCCACACCCCCCACGGCTCGGCACGGTCGAGGGCCGCGCTCAGGCATCGGGCGCGGATGGGGCACTGCACGCACAGGGACTTGGCCTGTTCGAGTTCGGCAGGGGTCTCCGCGAACCAGAGGTCGGGGTTGTCGGCTCGGCACGGCAGCTCGCGTCGCACGACGCCGATCACGGTCGGCTCGCTCGTGGCGGTCCGGAAATCGTCTCGGCAGGTGACGGTTGGCACGTCATGCTCCTTAGGCTTCTTCGGTGGTGTCAGGTCGTGGTGCGAACCTGTAGCCGGGCCTGGAGCTTGGTGCTCGAAACAAGAAGGCCACGGTCCGCTGGTGCGTCCGTGGCCGAGAGGAAGGAGGTGATTCCTACCGAGTGTTGACTCGGGGTCTACTCCTGGGCACGGACGAGAGGGCTGCTGCGTCGGCTGCATGCACTGCGAGGAGTGCATCTGCTGCGCGATGGCGCAGGACGCGATTCGGCGTCGCCGACCACGCTGCCGCGGGCAGGTGAGCGGCGGGAGCGATGCGAGTGGTCGCTGCGACGCCTGGCGCGCTGCCGTTCCAATCGATCATTGCCAATCACCTCCCTTTCCCTCGTGCGGACTGTGGTTCCTTGTTTGGTCCAACGACGGCGAGCCGAAGCTCGCCGCGTCGGAAACCAGGGTATGCGGTCTCCTACAAACCGCACAACCCATTTTTGACCTGCGGTTTTCCTACAATCCGGTCACGGCGCCAGTTCCGGGTCCCCGACCGGGTTCTCGCCCCGCACCACCGCGAGGACGTCCTCCCCGTACCGCTCGAGCTTCGCCGCGCCGATCCCGGGGATCGCCACCAGGCCGCGGTCGTCCTTCGGCTGCTGCTCGGCGATCGCGGTGAGCGTGGCGTCGCTGAACACCACGTAGGCAGGCACCTTCAGCTCCTTCGACTTCTCGGACCGCCAGGCCTTGAGCGAGTCGAACAACGCGGCGTCGAGGTTCGACGGGCAGGACTCGCAGCGCCCGAGCATCGTCGCCGCGGTGCCGAGCAGCGGCTTGCCGCACACCCGGCAGCGCGGCCGCTTCTTCGGCGTTGCCGCGGGCGCCGCGATCCGGGACGCCGGCGAGTCCTCCGGGATCAGGCCGTGCAGGAAGCGGGACCGACGCCGCGACTTGCGGCCGCCCTCGTTGCGGGCCAGCGCCCAGGACAGCTGCAGGTGCTCGCGGGCGCGGGTGACGCCGACGTAGAGCAGTCGCCGCTCCTCCTCGATCGCCGCCTCGTCACCGGGTGACTTGCTGTCCCCCAGCGCGTGCGCGATGGGCAGCGTGCCGTCGGCGAGCCCGACGAGGAACACCGCGTCCCACTCGAGCCCCTTGGCCGCGTGCAGCGAGGCCAGCGTCACGCCCTGCACCGTCGGTGGGTGCCGGGCCTCGGCCCGGGCGGCGAGGTCGCGCAGCAGCCCGGCCAGGTCCAGGTCCGGCTCGTGGGTGAGCAGGTCCTCGGTGAGCTGGACCAGTGCGCCCAGCGAGGCCCAGCGCTCGCGCGCCTGCGCGCCCACCGGTTCGGTGTCGGTGAGCCCGAGCGGCACCAGGACCGCGCGGACGAGGGTGACCAGGGCCGGGCCGTGGTCGGCGCCTTCGGGCAGGTCGTCACGGGACGCGGCCTGACGCAGCGCGGAGACCGCCTGCCGGACCTCCTGCCGCATGAAAAAGCCCTCGCCACCACGCAACTGGTACGGGATGTCGAGTTCGGTCAGGGCCTGCTCGTGCGCCTCCGACTGCGCGTTGATCCGGTACAGCACCGCGATCTCCGCGGCCGGGGTGCCCGCGGCGATGAGCTTCTGGATCGCCTTCGCCACTCCCGCCGCCTCGGCGGGCTCGTCGTCGAACTCGGCGAACTCCGGCTCGGGCCCGGGTGCGCGCTGACCGATCAGCTGCAGCCGGGAGCCGGCGATCCGGCCGCGGGCCGCGCCGATCACCCGGTTCGCCAGGGAGACCACCTCCGGGGTGGACCGGTAGTCCCGTTCCAGGCGGACGACGGTGGCGTCCGGGAACCGTCGGGAGAAGTCGAGCAGGTAGCGCGGGGTGGCGCCGGTGAAGGAGTAGATGGTCTGGTTCGCGTCGCCGACGACGGTGAGGTCGTCGCGGTCCCCCAGCCACGCGTCGAGCACCCGCTGCTGCAGCGGCGTCACGTCCTGGTACTCGTCCACCACGAAGCAGCGGTAACGGTCCCGGAACTCCTCGGCCACCGAGGAGTTCTCCTCGAGTGCGGCGGCGGTGTGCAGCAGGAGGTCGTCGAAGTCCAGCAGCATGCCGTCGCCGCGGACCTTGAGCGCCTCGTAGGCGGCGTACACGTCGGCGACCTTGCCGGGGTCCGCGGGCGGCTCGCGCCGGGAGCGGGCCGCAGCCGCCGCGTAGTCCTCCGGCGCGATCAGCGACGCCTTCGACCACTCGATCTCGCCGGCGAGGTCCCGGACGCTCTCGGTGCTGGTGGACAGGCCGGCCCGGTTCGCGGCCTGCGCCACGATGGTGAACTTGCGGTCCAGCAGCTCCCACGGGGTGTCGCCGACCACCTGCGGCCAGAAGTAGCGCAGCTGGCGCAGCGCCGCGGCGTGGAAGGTGCGGGCCTGCACCTGGCTGGCGCCCTCCCCGATGCCGAGGGTGCGCAGCCGGGCCCGCATCTCGCCGGCCGCACGGGCCGTGAACGTGACCGCGAGCACCTGCCCGGCGGAGACGTGACCGCCCGCGACCAGGTGGCCGATCCGTCGGGTGATGGTGCGGGTCTTGCCCGTCCCGGCCCCCGCGAGCACACAGACAGGGCCGCGCGGGGCCAGTACTGCGGCCGACTGCTGAGGGTCCAGACCGGTGTCGGTGTCGGCGGCTGACATGACGGCCATTCTGTCAGGGACCACCGACATCGGACCCATCGCGTGGGCAACTGGAACAACTCGCGGCGGTCGTGGTGTTGTATCCGCCGTGACTGCAACTGAAACCGCCACCGCCCTGACCATCTACTCCACCACCTGGTGCGGGTACTGCCGCCGACTCAAGAAGCAGCTCGACGAGTCCGGCATCAGCTACGTCGAGATCGACATCGAGGACGATCCCGCGTCCGCCGAGTTCGTCGGCAAGGTCAACGGCGGCAACCACGTGGTACCGACCGTGAAGTTCGCCGACGGCAGCACCGCCACCAACCCGACGCTCGCCGACGTCAAGAAGGCCCTGGGTCTGTAGCAGTCCCCCCGGCGTGGGCCGGGCCGTCAGGCCTTGGCCCACGCCTCGAGCATGCCGCGGGCAATCGACACCGACCCGGGCACCAGCAGGCGCGCGTCCGTGTCCGTCGTCCAGTCGCCCGCCGCCAGGGCCGCCTGCACCTCGTCGCGGCCGAACCAGTGCGCCTCCACGATCTCGCCGTCGGCGAAGACCAGGGGCGCGTCGGGGTCCGCGACCGCGGAGAACCCGATCATCACCGACCGCGGGAACGGCCAGGGCTGGCTGCCGAGGTAGCGCACGTCGCGAACCCTGATCCCGACCTCCTCGGAGATCTCCCTGATCACGCAGGTCTCCAGCGACTCGCCCGACTCCACGAACCCGGCCAGCACGGAGAAGCGACGCTCCGGCCAGTGCGGTCCGCGCGCGAGCAGCACCCGGTCGGCGCCGTCGTGGACCAGGCAGATCACCGCCGGATCGGTGCGCGGGAACTCCTCGTGGCCGGTACTGGTGCTGTGCCGTGACCACCCGGACATCGTCGGCGTGGTCGGCGCCCCGTCGACGGCGCTGAAGCCCGCGCTGTCGTGCCAGTTCAGCACCGCCACCGCGGTGGTCAGCAGGCCGGCGCTGGAGTCGTCGAGCCGGTGGCCGATCAGCCGCAGGTCGCCGAGCTCGCCGGTCAGCGCCGCGACCCGGACCGCCCACAGGTGGCGGCCGTCGCGCCTCCCCAGGAACACCGCACCCGGCACCGGCTCGTCGCCGAGGCCGGCGGCGGGTTCGAGCAGCAGCCGGGTGCCGTCGACCCGCACCTGGCCTCGCCGCGTGACCCGCAGCACCGACGCGTCCGCCCAGCCCGCCCGCAGCGCGTCCGTGTCCGCGCGCAGTTCCTCGGCCCGGTCGAGCGCCGAACGGGACAGGAGCGGTTGGTCAGTCATCTGGAAGTCAGCCACGGACCCAACCCTAGGTGCCGACGACGGACTACTTGGTGACCCGGCGGATGTAGAGGAGCCGGTCGCCTTCCTCCACCGCGTCGACCTCGGGCTCGCCGACCCGGAACAAGCGGTTCTCGCGCACCACGCCGAGCACGATGTCCGCCAGGTGCCGCGGCGAACCGCCGATCTCGTCCCGCTCGACCTCGCGTTCGGCGATGGCGAATCCTGCCTCCGGGGTGAGCAGGTCCTCGATCATCTCCACGACGGTCGGGGTGGTGCGGGCGATGCCGAGCAGGCGGCCCGCGGTCTCCGACGACACGACCACCGAGTCGGCGCCCGACTGGCGCAGCAGGTGCGCGTTGTCGCTCTCCCGGATGGCGGCGACGATCTTGGCCTTCGGACCCACCTCGCGGGCGGTGAGCGTCACCAGCACCGCGGTGTCGTCGCGGTTGGCGGCGACGATGATCGACGCCGCGTTCTGCACCCCCGCCAGTCGCAGCACGTCCGACTTGGTGGCGTTGCCGAGCACGGTGACCAGGCCGAGGCCGGCCGCCGCGTCGAGCATCGCCTGGTCGGTGTCGACGACCACGATGTCCGACGGCGCGATGTCGTCGCCGAGCATCGCCTCGACCGCGGTGCGGCCCTTGGTGCCGTAGCCGACGACGACGGTGTGATTGCGCACGGACTGCCTCCAACGCTGGATCTTGAATGCCTGGCGGGACCGCTCGGTGAGGACCGTGAGGGTGGTGCCGACCAGGATGATGAGGAACATCACGCGCAGGGGCGTGATGAGGATGACGTTGATGAGCCGGGCGCTCGGCGTGATCGGCGTGATGTCGCCGTACCCGGTGGTCGAGAGCGAGACGGTCGCGTAGTAGAGGCAGTCCAGGAAAGAGAGCTCGTTCTCCTGGGCGTCCCGGTAGCCGTCCCGGTCGATGTAGACCACCAGCACCGCGAGCATGAGGACGGCCACCGCCATCAGGACCCGGCGGAAGATCGCCCGGGCCGGGCTCCGCAGGATCTCCGGAATGCGCAGCACACCCACCAGCGTGTAGTCCGGCCGATCGTTCAGCGCGTCCTGATTGCGTAGGCGCGCACGCAATTTACCGGCCATGAGGGGCTTCCTCGTTCGCAGACATCGGCAGGGAGCCTAACCGAGGCGGGTCCGCCCGGTGCACGGACCGATGCCTGACGGCGTGGCCGGGCGTCTTCCCGTGCTCGCGGCCGCCGATTTGCCGCCCCACGCCCGGCACCGCGACGCCGTACGGTCGGGGCATGGCACTCAAATCCAGCACCGCACTCTCGGCGATCCTGCTCGGCGCGGGCACCTTGCACTTCGTGAACCCCAAGCCGTTCGACTCGATCGTGCCGCGGCAGCTGCCCGGCAGCCCCCGGGCGTACACCTATGCCTCGGGCGTCGCGGAGCTGGCGGTCGGGGCGGCGATCGCGGTGCCGCGTACCCGACGGCTCGGCGGCACCCTCGCCGCGGCACTGTTCGTCGCGGTGTTCCCAGCCAACGTGCAGATGGCGGTGGACTGGCTGGGCCGCAGCTCTACGCCCCTGCCGCTCAAGGCCGTCGCGGTCGCGCGGCTGCCCTTGCAGCTGCCCCTGATCGCCGCCGCTCTCAAGGTCCGCCGCGAAGCCGCCTGAGCACGGAGCTTTCGCAATGCGGTGTTTTCCTGGTGCGGACGCCGGCTACTCGTCCCGCCCGCCCGCGCTCGCCCCGGCCGTCTCGATGAGTCGGACCAGGTCACCGGCGTCCGGTAGGTCCGCCGGGGAAATGGTGCGCGCGGTCCGCACGTAGTGGAACGCCGCCCGCACCCGTTCGAGCGCGACCGGCGGCTCACCCCGCGCGACCATCCGTGCAGACATCAGCTCCGCCCAGGCCAGCCGGTAAGCGGCCAACTGCATCGCGACGGCGCGTTCGTTCGCTGCCGTGGGTTCGGCGCCGGTCTTCCAGTCGATCACCGTCCAGCCTCCGTCCGGATCGGCGAAGACCGCGTCGATGCGGCCCCGGACCACGGTCCCGGCGAGCGACGTCTCGAACGGCACCTCCACCTCGACCGGGTTGCGGTTCGCCCACTTCGATCGCAGGAACGACTCCTGCAGGACCGACAGGTCGTCGTCGCCGCTGCCCTCGACGTCCGCGGCGCCGGGCAACTCGTCCATGTCGAGCAGCGTGGTCGCCCCGAACCGACGCTCGACCCAGGCGTGGAAGGCGGTTCCCCTGCGTGCCAGGGGGTTCGGCGGGAACGGCAACGGCCGACGCAGCCGGGCCGCCAGCTCGTCGGGCGCGGCTGCCAGGTCCACCAGCTGGCTCACGGACAGCTGTGCCGGCAGGGCAACCTCGGCGCGGGCGGCGGCCCTGCGGGCCCGCTCCGCGAGCAGCGCATCCACGTCCGCGGCCCAGCCCTCGGGGTCGTCCTCGGCGGCTGCGTCGTCGAGTTCCGGGGCCTCCGGCTCCGGCTCGGGCTCGGGTTGTTCCGGCTCCGGCTCCGGCTCCGGCGACGCGAGCGCGTCGAGCACCAGCCGGACACCCGCCTGCACCCCGGCCCGCCTGGCCCCCAACGGGTCCGGCGGCCACTGCGCGGCGACGGGGTCCGCGGTCAGCGGGTTCTCCGAGTCCTCCTCGGGTGCGGGTGCCCACGCCTCGACCACCCCGATCGGCTCGTCCGTCTCGTCCGCGGCGAGCACCAACTCGCGGATCTCGCGCAGGAAGTCGGACGGGCCCTTCGGCTTGGATCCCGATTCCGGCCAGTGGTGTCCGGACACGTACAGGACCCGCTCGGTACGGGTGAGCGCGACGTAGAACAGCCGCCGGTCCTCGTCGAGCTTGCGCTGGGCCAGTGCCTTCCTGTGCGCAGCGACCGCGTCCTCGAGATCCTTGCGGTCGTAGACGTTCTCCAGGTCGAGCACGGGGATGCCGTCCGCGTCGTCACCGGGCCGGGCCCGGTCCCCGCGCAGGGACGGGGGCAGCTCGCCGACCGCGCCGAGCCAGCTGCCGGACGCCGTCGAGGACGGGAACACCCCGTCCACCACGTGCGGCACCGCGACCACCTGCCACTCGAGGCCCTTCGCCGAGTGCACGGTGAGCACCTGCACCCGGTCCGGTGCGACCTCCACCTCGCCGGGTGCCAGTCCCTTCTCCACCGTCTCCGCCGCGGCCAGGAAGGCCAGCAGCCCGGTGAGGGTGGCCGAGGGGTTACGCGCGTACCCCGCCACGGCGTCCGCGAACGCGTCGAGGTGTTCGCGACCGGCCCCGCCGGCGCCGGACCAGCTCAGCCGGGCCTGCGCCTCGATGCCGATGCCGAGGACCCGCTCGACCTCCGAGACCAGCTCGGTGAGCGGCTGCCCGATCCGCTCACGCAGCGACGCCAGTTCCCCGGCGAGCGCGCCGATCCGGGCGTAGCCGCGCTTCGAATAGCGTTGAGCGCCACCGGGGTCCGCGATCGCGTCGGCCAGACCCGCGTTCTCCGCCTGCTCCCCCGGCAGTGCCGCCTCGAGCGCCTGGTCCAAGCTTGCCGCGTCGGTGACCGTGCCGCCGGTGCCGCGGGAGGCGCCGATCGCGAGTTCACGTGCCCGCCGCCAGAGGGCCGCGAGGTCGGCGGCACCGAGCTGCCAACGCGCCCCGGTCAGGACCCGCATCGCGGCGCTGCCGGCCAGGGGGTCGGCCACCATCCGGAGCATCGCGATGACGTCGGCGACCTCCGGGGTGTGCAGCAGTCCGCCCAGTCCCACCACCTCGACGGGCAGGCCCCGTCTGCGCAGCGCGGCGGCCACCGGTGCCGCGTCGGCATTGCGGCGGATCAGCACCGCGGCGGTCGGCGGCGGCTCCCCCGCTGCGCGCGCGGCCGCGTACTCCCCCGCGATCCGCTCTGCGACCCAGTCTCGTTCGCGGTCGACGTCCTCGGCGAGCAGCAACCGGATGTCGCCGGCCACGGCCCCGGGACGGGGGCGCAGCTGCTGCACGGGGACACCCCGTTCCCGCAACGGGGCCGAGGCCGCGTTGGCCAGGGTGAGCGCCTCCGGTGGGTTGCGCCAGCTGGTGAGCAGCTCGAGCCGCGGCGCGGGCCGACCGTCCGGCAGCGGGAAGTCGGTGGCGAACCGCGGCAGGTTGGCGGCCGACGCGCCCCGCCAGCCGTAGATGGACTGCATCGGGTCGCCGACCGCGGTCAGCGCGAGTCCGCCGTCCTCGCCCCCGCCGAACAGCGACGACAGCAGCACACGCTGCGCGTGCCCGGTGTCCTGGTACTCGTCGAGGAGCACCACCCGGAACCGGTGCCGCTCGGCGCGGCCGACCTCGGGATGCTCCGCGGCGACGCGCGCGGCGAGCGACATCTGACTGCCGAAGTCCAGGGCGCCCTCCCGGCGGAGCGCCTCGGCCACCCGCCGCACCAACGGCAGCAGCGCGACCCGCTCGTGCTGGGTGTCGAGCAGCGCCAGCAGCTCCTTCTTCGGGCCGCCGCGTTGGCGGGGACCGGCGGGCAGCGTGTGCACCAGCTTGTCCAGCTCGGTGTGCGCCTCGCGCAGGTCCTCCGGCTCCACCAGGTGCTCGGCCAGCTGACCCGACAGGGCGAGCACCGCCTCGGTCAACGAGGTGGGGTTGCGGTCGGTGTCGAGGTCGCCGTCCCAGGAGCTGACCACGCGGTGCGCGAGCTGCCACAGCGCCGTCTCCGAGAGCAGTTCGGCGGACGGTTCCATCGGCAGCAGGAGTCCGTGCTCGGTGAGCAGCCGGCCCGCGTACGAGTGGTACGTGCTGACCTCCGGTTCGCCGGCGAGGATCCGGCCGCGCAGGCCGCCGCTGGGGTCGAGCGAACGCAGCAGGTCAGAACCGGCCAGCCGCGCGAGGCGCTGCCGGATTCGGCTGGTGAGTTGCTGGGCGGCCTTGCGGGTGAAGGTGAGTCCGAGGACCTGCTCGGGGTCGACCATGCCGTTCGCGACGAGCCAGACCACCCGGGCGGCCATCGTCTCGGTCTTGCCGGCGCCCGCGCCGGCGACCACCAACGTCGGGCCGATCGGCGCCGCGATCACCGCCGCCTGCTCCTCGGTGGGCGGGTGCTGGCCGAGGGCGAGTGCGAGCTGGGCGGGGCTGACCCGGGGTTCGCCCGGATGCCGGGCGGTCATTCTTCGGTCACCTGCCGTCCGGTCTCCTGGGCAGGGCAGCTCGAGAACACCGGGCAGTGCCGGCAGCCCTCGTTGGGGCGGGCCCAGAAGTGTGGGCCCTGGGTCGCGGCCGCGGCGCCGTGCACGACGTCCAGCCACTGCGCCTGCGACTCCTCGTCGAGCGGCGGTTGCAACCGCTGCGCCGCACCCTCCTTCTGGTGCGGTGCGGCCACGAACACCAGCCGGCCACCGCCCGGCGCGGTCGCCGGCTCGCCGTCGATCGCGCCCGCCAGCACCGCCAACTGGTAGGTCGCGAGCTGCGCGTGCTGCTGCGCGGCCTCCCTGCTCACCGGGGCTCGCGCCGTCTTGACGTCGACGATGACGGGCCGGCCGTCGGCGTCACGCTCGAGCCGGTCGATCCGGCCGCGCAGGTGGATCGACGGCTCGCCCTCGGCGCGCGGCTCGAGCACCCCGTCGACCGCGACCTCGACGCCGATCTCGGTGAGTTCGCGGCGCGAGAGCCGCAGCCACTCGGAGAAGGAGTCGAGCATCTGGCCGGTGCGGTCCATCTCGCGCCGCGAGTACCACTGCGACCCGAGATCCACCGCGTCCCACGCGGTCGCCAGCGCCCGGCGCACCTGGTCCGGCGGCAGGTTGCCGGCCAACGCCTGCACCAGGGTGTGCACCAGGGTGCCCGCCACCGCAGGGGTGTTCTCCCCGTCGGTGCCGCCGTGCCGCTCGAGGACCCATCGCAGCGGGCAGGCGTCGAGTTGTTCGATGGTCGAGGGAGAGAGGGGAACCGGGCCGTCCTCGACGTCCCAGAGGGTGGCCTCGGTACTGACGCCGGCCACGCCGTACCAGTGGTCCGGGTGCGCGCCGCGGACCCCGGCGCGGGCCAGTCGGGCCAGCTGCCGGGCGGCCCTGGCCTGCATCTGCGGGTCGTTGTCGGCCAGTTCGGGGTCACACACCACCCGCCGCAACTCGGCGACGAGCGCGGGCAGCGCCAGCACCCGCCCGGCCGGCAGCGGTGCGGGCGGCAACGTGGAGTCCGCGGGCTCGCCGTCGACCACCCCGCCGCCGAGGAGTTCGTCGACGAAGCGGGAGGGCACCAGGTCGGTGTCGCCGGTGGCGGAGTTCACCGCGGTGACCAGGAGCGAGCGCCGGGCCCGACTGCAGGCCAACAGGAACAGCCGTCGCTCCTCGGCCAGCAGGGGCGCGGTGCGCGAGAGCCGAGCCTCACTGCCCGGCGTGGCATCGCCGACACCGGCGGTGAGGTCGACGAGCGCCTCGGTGCCGAGGAGGGTCCCGCGGGACCGCAGGCCCGGCCACAAACCCTCCTGCACGCCGGCGACCACCACGACGTCCCACTCCCGGCCGACCGCCGAGTGCGCGCTGAGCACCGACACCGACTCCCCCGGCACCGCCGCCGCGGAGCGTGGGTCGCTCGGGATCTCCTGTTCGGAAAGGTATTCCACGAAACCGGCGAGGCTCGCCCGCGGCAACCGGTCCACGTAGTTGGCGGCCCGGTCGAACAGTGCCACCACCGCGTCGAGGTCCCGGTCCGCCTGCGCGCCGATCGGGCCGCCGCGGGCCGACGCCGCCGCCCACCGCTTCTCCAGTCCGGTGGCGCGCCAGCAGGTCCACAGCACGGTCTCCACCCCACGGCCCTGCCGGTGCGCGGCCCGAGCCTGGCCGAGGATCTTGAGCACCCGTCGCAGCGCGGCGAACTCGACGTCGGTGAGGGCGGCGGTCAGGTCGCCGTGTTCGTCCTCCCCGTCCACGATCAGCTGCCGCAGCAGTTCGGCGGAGTCTCGTTCGCCGCCCGCGGCCAGCTCGACGCGGCGCAGTCCGCGGCGCAGCCGCCGCAGCGTCACCGGATCCGCGCCGCCGACGGGGCCGGACACCAGTGCCAGCGCGTCCTCTCCAGTGAACTCGCCGCCCGCCACGGCCCGCATCGCCAGGAGCAGACCGCCGACCGCGTGCTGGCGGGCGAGCGGCAGTTCGGACGCCGCGGTGGTCACCGGCACCCCGGCCGCCAGCAGCGCGCGGCGCAGCGGGGCCAGTGCCCGCGGCACCGACCGGACGACGACCGCCATCTTCGACCACGGCACCTCGTCGTGCAGGTGCGCCCGACGCAGGGTGTCCGCGATCAACGCGGACTCCTTGCCCTGGGTGGCGAGTACCTCCACGTGCACCCGGCCCGGGTCCGCGCCGGGGACGGTGGAAGCGCCGCGGTGCGGGGGCAGTCCGGGCAGCCGGCCGGCGACCGAACCCACCAGTTCCCCGATCCGTGCGGCATTGCGGTACGCGGTGTCGAGCACCACCTGCCGGTCCGACCCGTTCTCGGCGAGGTCCATCAGGAACCGCGAGTCCGCGCCACGGAAGCCGAACACCGCCTGGTCCGGGTCCCCGGCGACCACGGCCGACTCGGCACCGGTCCCGAGCAGCCGGACCAGTTCGGCCGCCTGCGGGTCGAGGTGCTGGGCGTCGTCCACGTACAGGTGCCGGATGCGGTGGCGCTCCCGCTGGAGCAGGTCCGGGTCGGTGGCGAAGGCCGTCAGCGCGGCGCCGACCAGTTCGGCGGCGTCGAGCGCGGGCGCGGTCGCCTCCGGCGCCTCCACCCCGACGGCACCGCGCAGCAGCATCACCTGCTCGTACCGGGTGGCGAACTGCCCGGCCGCCACCCACTCCGGCCGCGAGTGGGCGTGGCCCAGCTCGATCAGGTCCTCGGGCCCGAGGCCGCGTTCACCGGCCCGCAGCATCAGGTCCCGCAACTCGACCGCGAAGCCGGTCATCGGCAGCGCGGGCCGGAGCCGCTCCGGCCAGTACTCGGCGCCGTCGGTGACGTCGCCACGCAGCATCTCCCGCAGCACCGCGTCCTGCTCGGCGCCGGTGATCAGCCGCGGGGGCGGGTTGGCGTGCGCCGCGGCCTGCAGCCGCAGCACCGCGAAGGCGTAGGAGTGCACGGTCCGCACCAGCGGTTCGCGGGTGGCGCGGGCAGGTCCCGCACCGAACAGCCCCGCGGTGATCGCCTCGCGCACCGCGGTGGCGGCCTTGCGCGAATGTGTCAGCACCAGAACCGATTCCGGGCTCCCTCCGGGGCCACTGATCCGGGCCGCCGCGAGGTCCACGAGCAGTGAGGTCTTCCCGGTGCCCGGTCCGCCGAGCACCTGCCACGGCCGCCAGCCGTAGCCGTGCTCACGCGCGCCGGGCCCGTCCTGGGCCAGCAACCGCTGGACCTGCGGACCCCACTCCCGCGTCGGGGCTGCGTCGGGGGCACGGCGGACCAGCGTCGCGAGCGAACGCTCCGCCGTGTCCCGTCCACCCCTGCTCGTCATGACAGGAATTCCATCACGGGCCACCGACAGCCCCGCCGCCCGCTCGGGAACGTCGGTGGGATCGGGCAGGATGGCAGCCGTGAGCGATCTCGAGATCCACCGGTACGGGCCCGCGGACGGCCCGGTCGTACTCGGCCTGCACGGGATGACCGGGCATGGGCAACGCTGGCAGCACCTGGCCGAGCGGTACCTCCCGCAGGCCCGGGTGATCGCGCCCGACCTCCGGGGGCACGGCCGCTCCACCTGGGCGCCGCCGTGGGGCCTCGCGGATCAGGTCGACAGCCTCGTCGCCCTGCTCGAGACGGAAACGAGCGAGCCCGTGGTGGTGGCCGGGCACTCGTACGGCGGCGCGATCGCGATACATCTCGCCCGCCGGGTACCGGAACGGGTGCGGGCGCTCGTCCTGCTCGATCCCGCGCTCGGCATGAACCCCGCCCAGATGCTCGAGATCGCGGACCTGACGGTGCGCTACCCCGACTACACGGACGCGGCGGAGGCCCGCTCGGAGAAGGTGCACGGAGCCTGGGCGGGCGTCGACACCAAGGTGCTCGACGCGGAGATGGCCGAGCACCTCGTCGAACTCGAGGGCGGCCGAGTCGGCTGGCGCTACTCCGTACCCGCCGTGGTGGCGTCGTGGGGCGAACTGGCCCGCCCCGCCGTGTTGCCTCCCGCGGACCTGCCGACGGTGCTGGTGCCCGCGATGCGGGTGCAGCCGCCGTACCTGTCACCCGACTACCGTGCGGAACTCGCCGCCCACCTCGGCGACCGACTGACCGTCGTGGAGATGGATGTCGACCACATGGTGGCCCAGGCCCGGCCGGGCGAGGTTGCCGCCCTGATCGAGAAGCTGCTCTAGCGGTGGCGGCCACCACCGAGGAACAGATCGAGCGGGTCCGCGCCCTCGTCGCCGCGATCCCGTCGGGCAAGGTGGCGACCTACGGCGACATCGCGGCCGCGGCCGGGTTGTCGAGCGCCCGCACGGTGGGCTGGATCATGCGGACCGACGCCGCCGACCTGCCGTGGCATCGGGTGCTCGGCGCCTCCGGCCGGCCGGCCGCACATCTCGCGCACCGGCAGATCTCCAAACTGGCACTGGAAGGCGTCCCGATCAACGACGGCCGGGTGGACCTGCGCGCGGCCCGGCACCACTTCTGATCGGATTCACTCGCCGACGTCCTCCGCTCACGTCGACGCCGGGAGCAGGTTGTGCGCCAACGAGGCTCGTGCCGTGCCGCCGGTCCGCCGG